>CAZZNM010000063.1:0-4885 GCA_964655805.1 uncultured archaeon | reverse complement strand
TTCTCATAACAATCATCGTATACATGGCTCGCTCTTCAGCAAAGCACAAGAGCATGAGCCCTTGACAACGGATATTCTTGCGTCTTTGCTACGTATGCAAATATCTCTGATGTTGTAAAAGGTATAATTTCTATTTGTGTTAAGGTCGCTTGAAAAGCTGGTCTTTATGCTTCTGGAATTATTGACATAATTTATCTCCAGATCTTTCCTGCTTATCGTTATGTTCAACGAAATGCCGCTCGGGAAGCTGTATTCCTTTGCCACGTCGCTGGCCGCAGCAGACACGCGCTCCAAAGTGACTTTCAGCTCAGATGATATAGCAATCAGCGCTGTGTCCTCGACATTCGCTGATTGCGAGGAGAATATGACATTGAATGTAATTACAAGCAAAATAAGCCCGATGAGAATCATGCCTATCGCCAGCATGCTCTCGGTGATTACAACAGCGCCCTTAGACATAATAATTTATATTTTTCTTATGATAAATAGAGATGGCTTACTTACTTTAGCCTTTTCAGTATCCGATCTTCTCTGCCGCGCCTTCTCAGCAAGAAGTAGAGTGCTGCAACTCCAACCAATAAAATAACAACACCAGTAATGAGCATTAGAATGTTGTTGCTGCCCTGCTGTTGCGCGGCAGTGGTCGTCGTTGCGCAATCCGAAGGACAGTTCTGCGCGTTCTCGTACTGCTCGCATGCGCCGTTGCTGTTGCATACAACATCATTCAGATCGATCTCATGAATTACGTCCCCGTTGTGAAGGAACTGGAGCTTGTCTGCGGAAGGATTCCACCCTATTCTCTGAGAACCAGATGAAAAATTCACTTCACCTATATCATCGATGAAAAAAATAACAGGTATATTTAGCTTTACCAATACGTCAGACTTGGAATTGATTATCTGTATCTGATATTCATCAAAAGCGCTTTCTGCAACAGAAACTTTTCCTGACTTCACGCCTATGGCCGTAACCTCCACCGTGTCATCCTTGTTTATGACGTATTCGACCAGAAGTATATCATCTGCCAATACTGCGCCAGATAACAATAAAATCGCCAGAACAATCTTCATGTTTATCATATACCGTCACGTGATTATAAGCAATACCCTGCCTCCTGCAGCCTTGCTTTTATGAAATCATATGCTATCTGCTCATGTGCTGTAGGTATGCCTGCCATATTTGTGAATGGGCATGATAATGGCGGGCCTATGTTCCCGCCGCCGCCCATTATCGACGTCCTATAAGGAGGTGCAGTGCCGCTTATCTTTACACCGCAGGTACCTGATTGGCATGGTTGATTATTTATGGAACAATCGTTTGCGCAATCATTAGCAGCACCTATACCATTATTTAGAGGATAGATATGACCGCAACCTGCATAAGGTGTAGATTCTTGTAACAATCTCCAACTTCTGAATCTGGAATCCTGTGAAGAGAATATGCTTCTGCTATACTGATCGCACAGCTTGAACTGGTGGCCTATCTCATGCGCTATGCAAATTTCATCCAGCTGGCCGATCCCGCCGCCGCATATTACGAATGGTGTGGGCCCCACAGAATAGCCGTTGCACACAAGATCATCTGTAAATGCAACAACTATGTAATCAAAGTCATCAAGGTTCTCGCCTTTCTCATTTAGCAGTGCACCTCTTGCGCAATTTATGGTGTTTGTAGGGCAGTTAGATGCCCTGTAATCTGAGCACTGGCAGTTTGCATTTAAGATGACTATATCGGCTGAACTAGGACACTCCTTGAATGGGCTTTTATCAACGAACGTTTGCATCCTTGCCTGTGCTCTCGATCTGTAAGCATTCATATCGTCATAATTAACAGCAACCACCGCAAATTTGAATATTTTCGGCACGACGCACGCCGTCCCGTCCCATTGCTTGCCGTCAGGGCAGCAGAATGTGCCTGGCAGCTTTGGTGGGTCTGTGCTTTCTTGGCACTTCAATGGAGTAGGTATCTGCTGACATTGTGCATCACATGAACACTTTTCTCCTTCTTTCAAATCAATCTTATAGATACCGCAGCCGTATTCGTCGCTTGTATCGCCCTGCGGGCAGCATATAGCATCGCTGCCTTGCTGTATCTTTCCTGTATACAAACCCTTGCATGTTGCGCCGGGCGGGCAGTCTGCACAGCTCGAGCAAATCTCGCCTGCCTCAAGCTCGCATTTGTTATTGCCGCAGCACGCAGTTTTTGAGCCGAAGCCCTGCGCACAGTCCGGGTCTTCGCCAGTGATGCACACACGCGAGCAGAAGTTGTTGCACGCCCCGTCGCATTCATAACACTCGCGGTCGTATGGGCGTCCTGCCTGACCGTCGCAGTCAGGGTCGCAAATGAAATTGTCGCCAACACAGTCTGGGTCGCATACACCGTCCTGCACGCCATTGCTGTCAGGGTCGCAGACATTGTCATTTTGCTGTCTTGCTTTTATGCAGTCTGGGTCATAGGCATTGTTCGGGTCTGGCTTGTTGTTGTAGCAATCCAAATCACAGATGCCATCTGAATCCGGCACACCGTCGCCGTTCTTGTCAACGCAATCAATGTCACATTGCTCGCCTGTCAGCTGGTTATGCTTGTAGCAGAGCGGATCGCAAACTCCACTCTTGTAAGAGCATGACGCATCGCAATCGTCATCAGTCGGGTCGCAGCCCTGTTCGAGCAGTGTTATCATTATATCCGGCCTAGGTGTGCCGGCGCGCACAAGTTCAAGCTTATCATCGCGCTTTAGCGGCCGCGGGCCAGGGTTGCCATATACCAGTATTGAGTTAGCGCCAAAAGGCCTTGCAGCGCCCTCAAGAATCAGCAGGGTCTTATCGCTGCCTATCAAGCTTACAATTTTCTTCAAATCATTTTCTGTCAATGAAAAGCGTATCCGAATCTGGGCTGAGCCGCATTCCTCTCGGTCCATGGCTTGAAGCAAAGACTGGAATTGCTCCAAGGTCAGTTCTTTGCCGTTGAAATCTTCGCATATGTTATAAGCGCGACCAGAAAAGATTCTGCCCACAAACTTGCTCATGCCATCGAATATAAAGTCTGTAACGCCTGAGCCGCTGAAGACCGTGAATAGGATGTTGACTCCAATGAACATCACTGCAAGGGTTATGACCATCAGCGCAACATATTCAAGCTCGATTGATACCACCGTTATAACAGCGTATATTTTTTATTTTTTGATTTTAATATGTAATTTATTATTTTCTCATTTATTATTGATGCAACTACAATATTGAGAATTATCATTTTACTCATTTAATCACGACAGCTTTCCTAAATGCATCATACTTGACTATGAAGAATCCTGTAGATATATCCTCTTCCCAGATTATTTTGTTGTCATCGCCGCACACAAAGCCGAGCTGGGACTTGTCCATGATATTGTTAGGCAGGTAGCCGCATTTATTCATGCCCCTTATGTTTTCTGTGACTATATCTTCTGTCACTGGTTGGGAATCTGTTATCTCAATGTTCATCTCATAGCAGCTGAACGTCTCGCCGCCTGCACCCTGCTGGCCGCGCTTCCAGCAGTTCAATGCAAATTCTGCTATGGTTCCTGCAATGCTTTTCTGCGTGCCTCTCAGGTCTCTTCTGATTGTGCCAACATCAAGCCCGCATTCCGGCGGCGTGGGCGGCCTTTCGCCGATGAAGATAATGGCGTTAGCTGCCTGATGCAAGCGGCAGTAAGCGCTTACAGCTATATCCGGATAAGAGCGCAAAAAGAAGACAAGAAAAAGGCCGACCGCTACTATGGCTATGAATGCAAATGCCATTGTCTGCAGTTCAATGCCTTTCGCCATATAATAATATTTACGCAGCTTAATAATTAGCTTATCTCAAGAGTTTTTGGAATGTTTTGTTTTTCACCCTTTACAAGTCCTTCCATGCTTTATCTTCCTCTTTCGTGTTCCAATCCTTTGAAAGGGCCTTTTCGCTAAGCAATGCTGTGAGTCTTCCGCTTTTTCCTCGAAAAGCTCTTGCTTTTTGGGATCTCGGAGAAGCGAAGCTTCTCCAAGATATGCTCTTTAGCGGTCTTAATTCTATGTGGTCATCAAAGGCGAGCACAGCTATTTTCTGGCCCTCGCGGAAGCCTTCAAGATCCCTTATATCCTTGGGTATTGCTATCTGGCCCTTTTCAGTTATCTTCGCAGTCCTCACTTCAATAAGTCCCATTATCAATCACCTTACAAGTAAGATATATTTATTACAATTTTTACGTAATCAGGATTTCTTCATCAGCCTTTCCAGAATACCCCTTTCTTTCTTCATATCTTCTGAGGAATAATCAGATTTTATACCCGCCTTTATTAGCAAATCTATCATATCATAAATATTTACATCTGCTATTTTTGCAGCATCGGACAAAGAAACTTTCCCATCCCTGTAAAGGTCCACAGCCTTTTGTTTTTTTACTATCATGGCATCAACTGTTTACATAGTAAACATCGTAATACAAATATTAAAAACATCATCCCTTGACAACTATAGCTTCTGACTTTACACTGCTGTGGTAATTGTCGTATGTTATGATGAGGGCATTGCCGATTGCCGTGAATTCGAAGACAACTTTGTCGCTGGGCATAGCGCTCAGGCTGCTCAGTATGCCCGCCTGTGAGACGCCTGCAAAGCTGGCAGAGCTTTTACCAAGCAGAAAATAGCATTCAGTATCTTTTGTGCTGCCTTGGTGCTCAGACCAGCAGCCGGTAATAAAACTGGCGACTTCGGCGTCTGTGAACGTGTCTCTTTCAATGACCTCTGCCTGCGCCGGCGGCTTTGTCTTCGAGCCTGCGAAATCTGTCCACCATCGTAGAATATCTTGCTGAAAAGTCAGAATAAGACCTATGATGACAAATGCGGCCACGAGAAGTATTATCAGCTTGAC
>CAZZNM010000062.1:0-5089 GCA_964655805.1 uncultured archaeon | reverse complement strand
GTGAAAAATGCATAAAGAAATGGATCAAGGAAAAGAACGTTGACCATCCGGTCGGATAGTTGATACTTATGGCAGACGAACTTTTGGAATTCTACGGCACCGAGTGCGTTCATTGCAACGAGATGAAGCCCTTGACAGAGAAGCTGGAAAAAGAGGAAAAAATAAAGATAAAGCGCGTCGAGGTCTGGCACAACGAAGCCAATGCCAAGCTGATGGAAAAGTACGACGCTGGCAAGTGCGGCGGCGTGCCTTTCTTCTTCAACACAAAGACCGGCAAATGGATTTGCGGCTCGACCAGCTATGAGAAGCTCAAGGCGTGGACGCTTGGGAAGTAAAGTTCATCTATGCTACGCAATATTTAAACTATTTTCAGCATTAAATTTCCATGCAAATAAAGAAATTTCTGTCTCTGCCGTTGCAACATATAGATACGTCTGTTTTAATAGAGTCAGAAAAAACAGAAGACGGTAGATATTGTAGAAAATATTTGCAATTAGTCGGATACAAGTATAGATGCGTCTTGTCATTTCCTGTATTAAGCGAAATATTTGTAAAAATAATTGATCTTGAGGACGACGAAGATAAGCTTGGTGTACTCAGGTTTATTGCACATTTGAAAAAATATAAGAAGGTTGTATTCTATTCTGCAAAGAAAGTAGTTACAATAATGGATGAATTAAGCAGCCTTGATCACCGATTAGAACCTATTGATACGAATATCATAGCCGCAGCAATCGAGCACAAAGCAGTGAGTCTAGTTACGCTTGATAGAAAATTAATTCATCATAAATCCATAGAACAAAAGTTTGGATTAAGGATTTCTCACCCTAAAGAATTTGTCTAAGCTTTAGATTTTTTCATCTTCTCAAATACGTGTCTTTTATCTAGTTCTTTTAAAAGCTTCTCAAATTCCTTTTGCTCTTTTGTCATAGTACTAGTCTATGCTATTATATATTTAAAAGTTTGGATGTCCGCCACAGGCAAGTGCGGCGGCTATCACAATAGATATTCATGTCCCGATCACATCAAACAATCCCCAGCAAATCACTAATCCTTTTCAGCGCGTAATCCGGCTTGTTACCTTTCAGCTGCTTCCTAAATGAGCGCTGCATGCCATACTCAGCCAGCGCTGTGCGCATGCCAAGCTGCTTAGCCCCTTTGATATCGCGCTCTGGATGGTCGCCGATGTATAGCACGTTTTCTGGTTTTATTTTCAGTCTCTTTAATGCAAACATGAACGGCTTCTTTGACGGCTTTCTCTGCTTTGTATCATCAAAAGCCACCACAACGTCAAAATAATCAGCAAGGCCTATTTCAGTAAGCCGAATCCAAGCTTTCAATGATGGCGCATCAGATATCACGCCAAGCTTGTAGCCGCGTTTTTTCAATGCCTTTATCGTACGCTCCGCGCCATCGTACGGCTTATGGTAATTCACTTGCACATTGCGATAAGCTACTATGCCCGCTGACAAAATCTTCATGTCCACGTGCCCTGTCGTCTTCAGTAGGAATTTTTGGAGAATACGCAGATATTCTATACCATATTGCTTGTATAAATCAAATAGTATCTTCTTTGATTTTTTCTTTTCTATTTTGAGCCCTGACCAGATCATGGCATCTAGTGCTGCATCAATCGAAGTAGTTTTCGCGCCCCAGAAGTCTATGAGCGTGTTATCGAGATCGAATATTACTGCCTTCACCCTTTTCATGATCGAGTGTTGTCGGAAAAAGGTTAAATATCAAGGAATCTAAATAACAATTAATGAAGAAAATATTTTTTTTGGTTCTTCTTATAGTCATAGTCATATCGGCATGCACAAGCAACGACCAGTACGTTAAAGAGGCAATATCGGCCAAAAATCCCGACATATGCGAGAAAATAAGCGAGCAGAATTATAGGGAAAGCTGCATTAGAAACGTAGCTGAAGAAACCTTGGACGAAGGAATTTGCGAAAGAATTAAGGGGCAACACAATAAGGATGTTTGTATTCTGCTAGTGGCCAGTGGAAAACAAGATGTAAGTTTGTGTGACAGGATAGTGGATCAATCCTATAGGGGCCCATGCTATTCGGGTCTTGCTAAAGACACTGAAACATGTGAGAAGATTCTGTCAGATGAGCGTTCAAAAGATGGGTGCTATTACGGGTTATCGGTTAGACTAAGAGATCCTAATCTTTGCGAAAGAGCTGGAGGCCAATCCGATGAGTGTTATACAACGATAGCATACAAAGAGAAAGACATAACAATCTGCGAGAGCATAACGTATCAGGACTATAAGCTGCTTTGCTACGCCAAAGTATTACCAGAAGACCAGGACCCGCAGATATGCGATGGCATCGATATCCTTTACCAATACGCAAGAGATCAGTGTTTTGCAAAGATGGCCCCGGTGAACAAGGATCCTTTATTATGCGAAAGGATAACTCAATTATCTTTTAAGGATATATGCTATCTGAATGTTGCTGTGGCAGTCCAGGACGAGGACATCTGCAATAAAACTCGTATGTTTAATGATTGTTTCATGCAAGTGGCCATAGAAAAGCGTGATACTTCTATATGCAATAAAATTGATAATGAGCTTTATGAGTTTGTGCGAAAAGATGACTGCATCTTTATTGTTAATTCAATAGATAATCCTGAAAATTGCAGATCACACAACAATGAGACAATTGAACATTGGTGTTATAAAAATCTAGCTGTGATTAAGAAAGATGCATCTTTATGCGAAGAAATATCATCACAGTACGACAAAGACAGCTGTTATGAGGTAGCAGCATACAGGTTAAATGATATCACTCTTTGCGATAAAATAATTAATCAAAGGACCAAGGAAAGATGCCTTATTCAATGATTAAGCAAAAACGTTCTCAAGCTGCTTCTTGATGTTCTTTATGCCAAGAATCTCGTCTGTGAGCTCCATTGATTTTTCCTTGCTCATGGCGTTGTTCTGTGCGATTATCGCGTCTATGTTCTCTGGCACGACTATGCTCTCCTGCGGAACTGCGAATGTCAGAAATATGGAATTTCCGCTTGTCATGAACGTGTTCATAAGCATGCACGGTATGAATGTGTCGAAACGATGAAGGCCCAAATCTCTGGCCGCTTCTACAATCTGCGAGCTTGTTGTCGCGCTGTTCAGCAGTGCTATTCTCTCGTTTTTGAATATCTCATAGACGTCATCCTTGCTTGGCTTGTCGCCCTGGAATTCTACAAGAATGGAATTTATGTGCGAATGCGTATGCGGCACCTTGAACGCCACGCTGTTGATGTTCACGTCAATCACACTTCTCACGTCATCTGCATGATGGCTCTTCGCCTTCCATTCGATGCTGTTCAGCTGCGAGCCTTTTGCGTCATTGAGGTCAGCGCCCCTTCTGATCAATGGCGCGAATACGTGGCTGATTTTGTATCTCTCTGACAGCGGTTTTATTATTCTGCAATAGCCGGTTGTATTGCAGCTAACAACCCTGATGTAGCTTTTGTCCTTTGCCTCATCAAAATTAGATCTTGCATTGAAGCTGAAGCCGATGTCTTCTTTTTCGCCGCCCTGAAATATGGCTTTCTTTCCTTTCGCCGCATACAGCTGCTTGTTCTTCACTCCAATGCCATCAGGGGACGCATCTACAATTGTGTCTGCCCGCTCGAGCAGTTCGTCAACTGTGCCGTCTGCTGATATGCCCTTGGATTCAAAGACGCTGAGCGATTCCTTAGGCACGTAGACGTTTATGCCGCGTATTTTTGCAAGCTTTGCATCCTGGTCAGCCGAATATTTTGTCACGCCCAGCAGCTTTAATTTTTCATGCTTTTTGATGGCGTCTGCAACCCTCTTGCCTATTGTTCCGTAGCCGTTGACGCAAACATTAATCACTATAACAATCACCTGTCTGAAAGCACTTCTACAATTCCGCAGGGCTCCAGTCCTGGCATGTTGCCATTGACAATGCACTCAATGAAAGCTTTCCCGCCTGTGCTTGAAACATGCGGCTTTAGCTGCAGTATATTCATCACTGCATTGAAGTCGCCGCCGCCGCCGATGACAAAGTTGTTGTTCTCCTTTCTGAAAACTTCTGAATAAACCTCCTTTGTCCCTTTCCTGTTCTCCTCGACCTCATACTGCCCGAGCGGCCCATTGCCGATAATGACTGATTCTGGATTTTCTTTTATGATATTTGTATAAAGCTCAATCGTCTTTGGCCCTATGTCAACTATTATGCCATTTATTGCCCTCGACTCAGTCACATGCTTGCCATCTGCATTTGTCGCATAGTAATCTACAGGCGTCAAGACACGGCCCTTGAATTTTTTTACTATAGGCGTTGCCCGCACAATCAAATCTTCGGTAATGCCAAAAAAATCAGCATTCCCGCCGACATCGCGGCCCATGGCCTTTTGCATCAGTATTGACAAAGGTCCGGACGTAAGCACTATTGAATTAGGATACGTCTCGAGAAACTTCTGGAACAGGTGCATGTAGTCCTCGAATTTCTTTCCGCCCCATATACATATGACATTATCATTTTTTATCTTGCCCCCTACCGTCTTTGTATTTTCAATCTCATTTCTCATTATGGGCCCTGCCATTATCGCGTAGCCCTCATTTCTTAGCTGCATGGGCAGGCCATAGATGCTCAAATCCTTGCGGTGGCATACTGCAAAATCATCCTTGACAAAAACAACCTGCTTCTTTGTATGATCTTCGATAGATTTTACGGTCTGGTACAGCTTCGTGAGCTGGACATCATCATAGTCCTTTTCCTCGTCGTCGCTGCGCATGTTTTCAAGGACTATCACTGAGCCAGAGGGCGCGCCTGCAACTGCTTCAACGACCTCGTTGCCGTCGCGCTTTGTGAACAGCACATTGCTGAAATACCTCTTCAGCACATCTGCGTGCTTTCTCAATGATTCCTCTTTTTTCCTGCCCTGATGCGAAAGGACCAGAACTGCATGCGCGCCGTTGTCCAGGCACCACGCTATTGATTTTACAGCTTCCTCAATCTTTTGCGTGTCAGTAATGTCGCCTGTTGATTTGTCTGTCGGCACGTTAAGGTCAAGCTTATCCAGGACAATCTTACCTTTGAACATAGCAATC
>CAZZNM010000061.1:0-5212 GCA_964655805.1 uncultured archaeon | reverse complement strand
GGCGATGTGCTCAAGATAGAGGTGAAGAGCGAAGCCGAAGGTCCAAAGGACATACTAGTTATAAATGATATAGAGACCATCCCGCGCTCGCCTGTGCTTCCTGGCCAAGAAGTAAGATTGTTCTTTAACATCGAGAACCGTGATGACACAAAAGAGGCGAAGAACGTCAAGGTCGAGTTATTCAATCCATCCAGCTTCAAGAACGCACAGTGCCTGCCGACCTGCGATTTTACCAGCATATTGCCCGGCGGCCAAGAGCAGGTGCAGATTATAATGACCGCGCCGTCAGAAGGCGACATAGCAGGCGTAAAGCTAGAAACTGATTTGAACTTCCGCGTAACATACAGGTACGAGACATCGACCATCATGGAGACGCTGATTGTCAACATGAACGAGATTCTTGCAAGACAGCGCCAGGGACAGTCAGTGACATTGGAGCGCAATAACATCATGGGCAGCGGCCCTGTGCGCGTGGAGGGCGAGATCAAGGGCGTGCCTTATGTGCTTGCCGGGCAGCCAGGCGACAAGCAGGCAGGCATTTTCGTGTTCACAGTCAAAAACATAGGCGACAAAGGCAAGGGCACGCTTGTAAACGGCAAGATTGAGCCGTGCACAGAAGGCGGTCAGTGCGTGGGCATTTTCTTCCCAAGCGCGCTGGGCGCTCTGAAATGCCCGAACGACAACTGCGGCAAATTTACATGCTTCGCCTATAGTGGACCAGGACCTGTGCCAGGCACTGTTTGCATCAACAAGGAGCCGATAGAACTTTTCAAAGGCGAGTCATCGCCATTCAGGTTCGATATCGTCAATTCGCCTAATATACCAGAGCCGTTCAGGACCCACAGCATCCGCGCGGATGTGGCATACGACTACGAGCTGCGTGGCTCTGTGCACATCATTGTCAATCCTCTGCAGAATGTTTGATTGTTATGAGAAATGGCCTTCTAAATTTTTTTATGCTATCTAGAAATAAAATATACATAATCTTGATTCTTCTCGTTGCTGTATCAGCTTGTAATAACATTCCGAGCGGTACGATAACAGAAGGGCTAGATTTGCGCGTCGAGGTCTCGCCGAACAAGCTGTTTCCAAATGGACGCGTGACATTGCTTATCGATGCAGAGAACAAGGATGAAAAGACGTTCAGCAATGTTGTCATTGACGTTTTTGACAAAGGACAGCTGCTCGGCAATTGCCAGAGATCTGTACCGCAGATAAGGCCACAGGCCATCGAATCCTTGGAATGCCAGCTGATCGTGCCTGGTGATCTTACAAGAGGCCAGACAGTATGGGCAAAGGTCACGTTCGATGCCAGTCTTGTTGCTTCCCAGCAGTTAGAAGTCATTTCACAGAAAGAATATGATCTGAGGACAAAGCTTGGCACCCTTCAGAGGCAGGCAAAAAGCTACACGTTCGGCGACAAGAACATGCAGTTGACCATCGACTTTGACGAGGCGCCGCCGTTTGTGCCAGGAAAAAAGCAGTTCATGCGCCTGAAAATACGCAATATTGGCAACGGGCTTGTGGACAGCATAAAGCCCGGCGCTATAGTTGTAAGCAGCGACATCATATCATGCCCTCCAAAGGGCGAGATCTTTCCGCATGGCAAGGAATTTCCGACAATAGTATGCGAAGTGAATGTGCCTGGTGTCAATTATTTAAGCCAGCATCTGACAAATATAGATATCAAATATTCCTACGATGTCAGGGAGAAAGTCTTTATACCGAAGTAAAAAGATTATGTTAAGTATGGGTCTAGTAAAAATGATAGGAAGTCTAATATGGTCTAGACTTTTGCGAAGCAAAAGGGTAGTATGATGAAGAAATATATCTTTCTAATTATTTCTGTTATTCTGATCGCTGGTTGCACTGGCACTGGCACTGTTAAGGTAAGTCCAAATGGCATCTCTATCAACCGCTTTGTTGCATCGCCTACAGAAGAGCGCACAGGCGGCATCGTCTTATTCGACCTAGAAATAGAAAACGTTGGCGGCACAACTGCGCGCAATGTCCGCGTCGATTTGTTCGGCGTTGAAAAGCAGTGGAGAAATACAGACGGCTCGCTTGTCACAAGCACGCTGACAAAATTCGGCACAGTCACATTAAAGCCGCCTAACCAAGAGACACAGGTGCCAGGCGGCTTCAAGATAACACAATGGCAATTGATGACACCAGATGTGCCGCAGGGTGTTGCACCATCACTCCCTGTGGAAGCGCGCGTGAGCTTCGATTACAATACAAGCGGCTTTTTGATTATACCGGCTGTGAGTGATCAGGAATTAGAGATAAGGCGCATTAAAAATCAGCCGATTGCTTCGCCTGAGATTGTAAACAGTGAAGGGCCTCTTAAGATAACTATTGCCGAGCGCTTCAGCAGGCACATAATCATCGATACAGAAGACCCTACGGCTGGCGAGAGCGTGCCTCTGAGAATAGAATTCACCAATGTCGGCGACGGCTTCCCGATTACAGAAGGTGAGTCAGGCAAAATTACTGGCACGATAAAATTGTTTGGCCCTGGCGCTGAATTCGAAGACTGCCTGGGCACAAGGGGCGGCACTGAAGTGAATCTTGACAATGCAGAGATACCGACAAAGCTCCGCGACACACAGAGCGTGCCTGTCGCATGTAACATAAATATAGACAAGGCACAGTGGGGCGGCAGGCCAGAGGACAGCTTTACGCTGGTCTTCAACATATTCTACAGGTACTATGTCCGGCAATCCGTGCAGGTCAAGGTATTCGGCAAATAGCAAATATAAGCAGTGAATACAATTAATTATATGCGCAAAATATTGCTCCTTTTGCTTTCTATAGTCTTTATTTCTGCATGCACTCAGCAGCAAGCGAGATTCGAGAACAACGGCATAAAGATAAACGAGTTCTCTGCAAGCCGCACAGACGTCCGCGAGTCCCAGAGTGTTATATTCGACCTGGAAATAGAAAACGTCGGCAGCACGACTGCAAACAATGTTGTTGCAGACCTGATAAACGCAAGGAACGTATGGGGAGGCGATACATCGTCAAAAAGCGGCGGAACCATGAAGCCGGGCTCGCTGAAAGACAACAGGCCCGGCGATGCACGGGCCTTTAGCTGGACCTTAAGGCCGCCTGACCTGCCAGAGGGCGTTGTAGCGCCGCTCAATGTAAAGGCCCGTATCACTTACGATTATTCGTCAACGCAGATTATACGCGTGACAGCCATAAACATAGACCAACAAGAAATCCTTGAGAACCGAGGCGAGGTTGTTGTAAATCCTATAACTATCGCCTCTGATGATTTCTCGCCGATAAAGATTTCTATTACAAGAGGATCTGTTCCGCTCGTGATAGACCCGACTGACCCGGTAAATGATGTTGTATACAAGTTAGAGATAAGGAATGAAGGCAACGGATGGCCGATAACTGGCGACAAAGTCGGCTTTATCACGGGCAGGATTTCTGCAAGCGGCCGCGGCATTTCACTGCGCGACTGCGCAAGCGGCACAGGCGACTTTAATTCAGCAGGTGCTACTCTGCGTTCAGATGGCAGCGCTCCGCTCGTATGCACACTTATAGTAGACAAATCAATCTGGTCAACAGGGCCGCAGGAAGATTCTTTTCTGGTTGCAACAGAGCTCAGCTACAAGTACTTTGTTGAGAGCAGCACCACAGTCACAGTGCACGGCATCGGCGCTGGCAGCATACCTAGCGGATACACGACTCCTGGCGGAGGTAGTGCGGGTGGTGGATATCCAACACCATCAGGTAGCGGAGGCGGAGTAGGAGCAAGTTGCCCTCAAGAATGTACCGGATCGCCTTGCTCAATCATATGCAATGGGGTGTGTTATGGCGCTGCGGTTTGCGATGTCGGTTGGCAATGCACTCCAACTGGGCCAATCTGTCCGCAATAATAAGAGTCCGGTCATTTCAGAAATCACTTATTGACTTCTGCCTCTTCTTTATCGGAACATTCTCAACAGGCTTTACAGAAAGCATCGGCTTTCCGTAGACACCGTCATAGCCGGGCACGACATGTATCTTGCCCTCGCGATTCTTTATTACCAAGTCTGCTAGCTTCTCATCAATCTTTTCTAGGTCTTTTCTATCCACATCAATTAAAATATTAAATTCATTTCCAAATCTTTCGATAAATGAGTTATGTAAGGAAAGCACTTTTTTCGAGAACACTGCCTGGCCATAATGCAACGCGATCAATTCCATCAATGGCAGCAGTGACTTGAAGTCCGGCGCAGCTTTTGGACAGAAACCTTCTGGACGATCTGCTAGCTCTTCGACGCGATGCAGAACACCTATAGTCAATTTTGTGCCGCACTTTGGACAGATGTTTCTTAAATTCTTTGATTCATCCGGCGTACAGGAGAAATTACAATTACGATGGCCATCAAAATGATATTTTCCGTAACTAGGCGAAGTTTCGACAGTGAATAAAATCTCTTTGCTTTTGATAGCGTTTACAATATTTTTGTAATTTACTTCTTTCAAGTCGAAAACAGTTGCCTCGCGACCTAAGCGGTGCGGATGAAGCGAGTGCGCGTCAGAAAAGGAGACAAGCGCAATATCATCAAGTGAAGATATACGCCACAACATTTCCGGATCTGCAGAAAGCCCTGTTTCTACAGCATGTATGTATTTTGTTTTATCCTGAAAGCATTCCTCTAACGAATTGAATCCAGACATACTTCCAAAGACACCGAACCAGGGGGTTAGACAATGCGCAGGTATCACCATTATATCTTTTGATATCGACATCATCGTATCAACAAGCTCGATGCTGGAAAAGCCAAATATCGGCCGGCCATCATAATCGCGTCGGCCTTTCTTGTCAAGGAAGGTATTTATTTGATCTACTGCTGCAAAATCAGGGGCGAGCAATACATGATGAATTCTTCGACCTTTACCACCCTGCGTATAAACGAGCGATATTTCGCCTGTAAGGATGAATTTTATATTGTCGTAATCATAGATTCCATCTTCATCAACTAACTGCTTCTTCAGATCCTTAATCCAGATCGGATGGGTGAAATCTCCAGTGCCGAGTATGTCGAGCCCTTTTATCCTTGCATTCCTTGCCATCTCGCCAAGCGTGATGTTCTTTGAAGTTGCGCGGGAGTAAGACGAGTGCAGATGTAAATCAGCAAATTGCATATAACCAATTAAGAATCTTACAAGCTTTTTATAAGTTCAGGCGTTGGATTACATATGCTCGAGA
>CAZZNM010000060.1:3397-5339 GCA_964655805.1 uncultured archaeon | reverse complement strand
TAAAACAAAACTCACAATAAAGATTTATGAAAATCTACTTTGATACAGGAATTATTTATCCTACGTTTGAGAGGCAAGTTAAAAACTTACCTCCACCAAAGATTTCCAAGTTTCTCTACAATATAAAAGATCGACACGAATATTTTGTTTCGAATCTTGCGAAAGCTGAAGTATTCAGGAAATTGCACAATGATTTAGGAGTAGATTCCAAGGACTGTTATATCTTATGGAAATCATTCAGACAATCATTAAATGTAATAGAAATCCTTATTGAAGATGACCAAAGTAAAATTAGTTTTGAAAACATAGCAAAAATGATGTCAGAAAGACCAGCACCTAAAGGGATAATAATTAACTTGATCCATCTGCTTGTAGCAAAGAACAACGAACTAACAGTTCTGACAAGTGATGAAGTTTTGAAAAATAGGTTCAAAGTATATTACACTAAAGTTATGACTTACGATGAGCTGAGGAAGATTTCTTAGCATATTTTCTAAGTATTTTTCTTTGTATTCTTGTAGCTTCCTCTAATGTAATAGTTCTTTTAGGTACAGACACTTTTACATTATGTCTATTTAGCTTAATTGTTTTTATTTCGAAATCCTTGTCTCTTCTCATAACAATATATCAGCAGGAATGTATTTATACACTCAACCGTTGTTCTGTGCCGTAGAGTCTTCTCATCGCGCCCATAAAAGGCTTTTCCTTCTGCCGCTTGCCTGCATCAAAGAAAGTCACAACGACTTCCTCGTCATCTTTTAGCGAGAATTTTTCCATAAGGTTTTCACGGGCGATTACTTCGATTATGTCATTCGGGTACACATTTGACATGTCGCGCATTGCCCAGCAGTCATAATGCTCCTCTGCATTTTCTCTTTTTATTGTGAGGATTATTGGCGCCAGCAGCACGTCTATCTTCTTGGTCCCGTCCATGAGAACGTGCTCCACAGCCTTTGTTGCATAGTGGGTTATATCTATTGCCCTTTCCAGCTTTATGTTCAGCGTTCCCTTGAACGGCTCAAAGCCAATAAGCCCGACGATGCGGTGGAAATGATAGTCTATAATGCTCGACCCGCGCATGACGCCAATGAACACGCGGCCCTTGATACGAACTTCTGTCATGTTAATTAATTAGAATCAGGGGGTATAAAAAACATTGTAGGAAACACTATATTTATTTTTCCTCTTTTTTCTCTTCAGGTTTGATTTCTTTTTCCACTTCCTTTACTTCCTTCTGCTCCTTCTCTTCCTGCTTGCCCTCAATCTTCTTCTCCAGTTCCTGCTGTTGCTGGGCCTTAGGGCCTAAGCGCTCAGTAAGCCGCTCTTTCATGCCTTTCTTCTCTGTTTTCGGCTTTGCCTTGAACTCGAGGTATTCGAAGCCCACGAGCTCAGCTTTGGCCATGTCACCATCTTTCACAACCTTCACGCGCACTTTGCGGGGCGGCTTCTTTATGCTCCGCGCCCAGAGCGCTTCGTTTAGGTGGCTGCCCATTTTTACTGTCTCGACTTTTGCATGCGTTTTAATATAACTTCTCACAAGCCGCGCAGCATAAGGCACGCGCTTTGCGCGGGCTTTCTTGTAAGCTTCCCGCAGGGGGATGGTGTATATTTTTTCCTCAGCCATAATAGACACCATTATATTTTATACCTTCCACGGCGCCAGTTCTTGACGCTGGCGCGTATCCGGCGCGTTCGCGCGCGCTTGAGCGAGAACTTCCTTATATCTGCCCACCTCGGCGCGGGCTTGCGGCGCACTGCTATGAGCTTAAGCTTCTTGCCGAACACTTTTCGCGATGCCATGATAATCACTTTTATAATATTTTTCCATTGTTTTCTTTTCCCTAAAGGATTTTCTTTTGTAAAAGAAAAGGCTTTATTTCCTCTTTATCTTTATGTCCCTCTTTTCGCCAAGCTTCTTAAGTATTTGAACGAGCTGCTCCTC
>CAZZNM010000060.1:0-3297 GCA_964655805.1 uncultured archaeon | reverse complement strand
ATCTGCCAGCTTACGGCCTTCAGCTGCCCCTCTAATTGCTTCTGCTGCATCTGCGTCTGCATGTGCTCCTGCATCTCCTGCGCTCTCTGCTGCATCAATCGCCTTTTTATTTCATCTTCAGTTGCCATAAGAATCAACAATAAAATTATTTCGCCTTCTTTGCTGCAGCGTTCACAAGTTTTATGCCCTCCTTCGTGAGAGCGCGGCCTTTCTTGTCCTTTGCGACAAGCCCGGCTTTTTCTAGGTCAGTCAACAGAGTGCGTATGACTTTTCCGCCGCCGCGCGCGAAGTGCGCTGGCTTGTGGCCGCGCCTGTGAAGGCCGCCATAATAGCTGCGCAAACGGGAAACGCCAACAGGGCCGTCCAAGTACAAGCGCCGTATAATGCTTGCGCCGCGCACATACCACCAATCCTTGCTTTCCGGGGGCCGCTCCCTGTTAACTCCAGTCTTGACGTATGAAGCCCACTGTGGCATCTTTATCTTCTCTTTAAGCTGTTCTGCTGTTATGTCTATGACTTTTCTTGCTTCCACGTCGCGTATTGATGTCATAATTATCATTTTTCTGTTCGCACAAGCTTGACCCTGCTGAGTTTTGCATGGACGTCTATTCTTCCTAACTCATGCATCATATCGTCGCTTACGTCAGTCGCATAAAAGTGGGGCCCCACTTCGTACACGTTCGCGAATTTTTTGGTCTCTTCATGAAGCCTCTCATAAGACCCTTCAAGGGCAAAATACGAAACCCTTTTTGGCGTAGGCTCACCCATTTCCAATCTCACCTGTACGGATAGCGAATTACCTTATTGCACGAAAGGCATTTAATAGTTATTTTGCCGTTTTTCAAGCGCTGTGTGGACGTCTTGCCTGGCAAAAAGAAATTATAGCAGTATTTACAGTAACGCCTTTTCAATTTGCCAAGCCGCACATTGTAGCGCATGCCAATGCGCTTGGCCAGCTGCATATAGCGCTTTGCAAGGTCCGGGTCTTCCTTTACCGCCTTCTGCGCTTCATCAAAGAGTATTGCTATGCGTTCCTTGGCTATTTTTGTCTGCCATTCCGGTTTTTTGCCGCCGCGGTTCATTTTGATCACTAAAATTCAATTTCTGGATTAGATTGATTGAGAATAAATGCAGATAGGTTTCCGCTGCAATATTTCTGAACTGTATTTTTCAGCTCATTTGCAATTAGCTCTACATCTGCTCTTGTAGTTGGCGGCAGGCCTTCTGCAACCAAAATAACATTCCTTGTCTGCTCTGTTAACTTTGTCCGATCCGCCTCGCGCCAGTTGAAGCGCCTGCATATGGCAGAAACTTCGTCCTTATATATGACTTCCCCTTCATGCGGCGCCCTTGGTTCCTTATCTCCTAAGAGCAAAACTGCAGGTTCATTTGATCCTGCAACAGTTAATTTTATGTCGCCATGAATTTTATCCAAATCTTCCCCTCCCAGTGGAACCACGTGCTTCAGGGACATGAAATTATAGATGTCAACGAGCTTGTTTATGTGTCTTATTTCAGAGACCTTCAGGACCAGCTTGTACAGATTCTCGACAGAGCTCAGATTATCCTTAGGCTTTGCGCCGAATGCAGAATACGCCTTGCGCCAACAGTCTATTTTCGGGGTTTGCGACAATGTTTGACTGTCAAAATTCTGTCTTATTTCTGTTTCTTTTTCTCTTAACAGTCTTATAATTTCCTCGCTTACTCCTGCGTTATCAATAGACTGGGCAATCACGACCCCGATATTCAAATCTGGAAACTTATCAAATATTTCTTTGCTAACTATGAATTTCATCATTTTTTCACCTTTTTTACGCGCACGCCGCTTTCCGTGTCTTCGAGCACAATGCCGCGTTCGCGCAGCTTATTGCGAATTCTGTCAGCTTCTGAGAATCTTTTTTCTTTTCGCGCTTGCTCTCTCTGCTCAATCAACGACTTTTCCTCGCGGGTGAGCTCTTCCTCTTCCTGGACAAAGTCAAATACCGCATTGATTTTTTCCATGAATGTGACAACCTTGCTTAAATTTCCAGCAGTATCTGTATCCAGCTCTTTGTTCACGTGATTCACCATATTGAATATTGCAGCCAGAGCTAGCGGCACGTTGAGGTCGTCGTTCATACGCTTCACGAACTCACTTTCTGTTTTCTTCAGCAGTGCAATGATTTTCCTGTTCTCTTTACCTTTGGAATCTCTGCAGCGTCTGATGAAGTCATTAATATTATCGACTGTCTTACCAGCTGAATCAAGCTCTTTAAATGTAAAATTCAGCTGGCTTCGATAATGCGCAGACATGAGCAGATAACGGACTGCTAGAGCGCTATACCCTTTTGATAAAACATCCCGCAAAGTGTAAAAATTGTCTAAACTTTTACTCATTTTCTTACCATCTACCAGGAGGTGCTCGCAGTGAACCCAGTGCTTAACGAACTTATGACCAGCGCCTTGGCTCTGGGCAATCTCATTCTCATGATGCGGAAACAGCAGGTCTATGCCGCCGCCGTGGATGTCAAAGCTCTTGCCAAGGTGCTTTGAGCTCATTGCGCTGCACTCTATGTGCCATCCAGGACGACCCTTTATTGTCTTGCCATCAAGCACTGCGTGCCACGCGACGTCGCCGTCCTCGGGCATCCATGCTTTCCACAAAGTAAAATCCTGCGCCTCGTCCTTTGTATAGCTGTCTTGCGAAACGCGCGCGCCTGCTTTCAGATCTTTGATTTTCAATTTTGACAATTTGCCATAGTTTTTGAACTTGGATATATTATAGTAAATAGAGCCATCTTCACTGACGTACGCAATTTTCTTTTTCAAAAGCACGGAAATGATCTCAAGCATCTCATTTATGTGCTCTGTTGCGCGAGGATAAACATTAGCGCGTTTTATTCTTAATGCATCTAAATCTCCGAAAAATGCCTTCTCATACCTTTGCGTGAACTTGCTTAGTGGAATACCTTCTTTCTGGGCACCTTTTATCGTCTTGTCGTCTACATCTGTAAGGTTCATGACCAGCTTTACATTATGGCCTAAGAATTCCAAGTAGCGCCGCAATAAATCAGAGAACATATAGGCACGGAAGTTGCCGATATGCGCGTAATCATAGACAGTCGGCCCGCAGAAGTACATTCCAAGCGACTTTTTCTTTATAGGTTCCTTTTTCCTCGTGAGCGTGTTATAGAGTCGCAATGTCATAGTAATTCCTTTATGGAAACAATTAAATATAATATACTCAATAGAAAATGAGGTATTATGCCAGGATGACAGAGCGGCCATGTGCCCGCCTGCAGAAGGCCTTTCTTTTCA
>CAZZNM010000059.1:0-5400 GCA_964655805.1 uncultured archaeon | reverse complement strand
CTCTGGTCTTGAGGCAACTTGCTCAACGCTAACTGCAATTCGTCTGACAGCGCGCGGATTTTCTGCTTTGCGCGCTTTGTACTTAGCTTATTTAATGAGTGCTCTATCTGCACTTCTTTGATGGCGCGCTCAATGCGCACGATTTCCGTGTAAACGTCGTTTGGCATAAAATCAATCTTTTTCCTTTTCGTACGCCATGCTTGGTTCTATTCTTTCTATCTCCTTCACATCATCAAAGTCCGTATCCAGTGATACTAATTTCTTTATGTCATTTGCGCGCATGCATGCAACGATTAGACCGTCGTCGAACGTCATGTTATATTTTTTTGCTATATCGGTGGCCACTTTTATGGTATCGAGATTAGGCCTAATAATCTCAAGATTTTCCAGATTTGATATAAAAACGATAAAATCCTCCATCTTTTCTCGAGATTTGAGTTTCGTTTCAATCTGAAGTATGGATGTGTACAATAAGAAATCAGATGTATATGCATTAATTTTCTTTTCCAGAACCTTTGTCAGAAATTTCTTGCACTCTTCGGATCTATTATCCCCGAGTTCTACCTCAAGAAATATGTTGGCATCTATGAAGAACATCATTTACCCTTTTTCTTCTTATAATGCATTGCGCTTTCCGCCCAAATTTTAGATGCTTCATGTTGCAACTGGACAGACGTATACTTGCCCTTGTATTCAGACAGAATGCCTTCTATCAACTTTATCGGATCCTTGACTTTTTTTATGGGTTTCTTCTCCTCTTCGGAAATCCACCTTGAGACGGCCACCTCACTCGCCTTCAGCAAAGAGCCCTTGGAATAGCCAAATTTTCGCATAGCCAATTCACGGAATTTTTTTTCCAGCTCTTCATCCAGCTCTAATCTTAGTGACATATGTACATATTCACATATGTTACTATTTAAGGGTTTCGTCAATTCAATATTTCAGCTCTTTTCTGAGCTCATCCGGCTTTATCTTTACCCAGACTATTCCAGATTCCTTTACCCTCTCTGCAAAGGTCCAAATATCCAGACCAGCTATCGATGCTGCTTTTGAGAACGTGACTTCGCCTGTTTCAAGCATTTTCATGGCCTTCTTCCATACTGATCTGTCTACTTTTTCTTTTTTCATAGCAATTCTAAGGTCGTTGTTACTTTTAATTATATTTTCATCTGTTTTTGTAACTATTTAGGCGTTTCAGAAGCAGCTATACTTTATTCTACTTATTCTATTTCAATAAGCTCTGTGTATCCGATGGTCACGACGCCCTGGCCTGAGTAGAATGAATCTTCGAGTGCTTCGAATCTCACTGTGTTCGTGCCTTTGTTGACCAGCGCCGTGTCCACGTCAATCTGTTGCAGCTTGTCAGCAGGACCGGCGAAAACAACGTTGCCGTTTACGTCGACAATAAGATCGCCTATATTCTTATCAAGCAAAAAGCCGATGGTGACATACTTCAGCGTCTCTGTCTCGTTGCCCAAAGTGAATTGGAATTCGTCTGTGCGCTTGTCGTGCGTCACATAATCAAGCGATGCCTCCACCTCGTAAAGCGTAGGTGCCCATATGCGCCACGAAGAGCTTTCGGGTTCGAGCTCAATTATCACATGGCCGTTGAACATCTGCTTGCTTACAGGTATAGAATAGTCGCCTAACAATAGCTTATCATTCAGAAGTATATTGTCATTGGCTTTAACAGCAAGCTTGCCATAGTTGTTTGTGCGCTTTACGCTCATGTCTATCTGCAGCTGCTCTATATCCTTAGAAGCCAGATTAAACTCATATTCCTTCTTTCCGAACAATAGACCGTTGTGCAGCTCTATTGTTCCCAAGTCATAGTTCTTGTGCGCTCTTAGGTTGCTGGACTCGAAGCCAAAGCGAGCGTTTTTGACTACCAGCTTTTCCTCAAAGCGCGGTACCGGCTCCTCTGCTGGCTGGATAAGACTGAATATGACCAGAGCAAAGACTAGTATGGCTAATCCTACGCCCATGAATACGAAAAACTCGTCCATTGCCATAGTACTCGAAATACATAACAACCGAAAGCTTCTTAAACGTTACTATCTGGTGGTGACAAGAAGCTGTCTTGGATCGTAGTTATTCCTGTCCAACACGGCAAAGGCCTCTTGGCCAGCGTCTGCGAGAACAAGCTCGCCAAAAAATAAAGACACCCTTCCCTCATAATAGCGTGCTTTGTCAGGGTGGTTTAGACCATTATGGTACCTATGTAACCCGGCTGCACGGTCTAGCTCTTGTAACCGAAAATTTGTAATGCCCCCTCTTGCTTCTGCCCCGACTCCGGCTTGCCCGCAATCAATAAGGGTTGCATAAATAGAGCGATCGACCAGTTGTTTGCCCAAACTATCTAGATCATAATGTCTGCGCAACTGGAGAAGCCTATCCATGCGGCTGAGCAGCGTTGCCTGAAGATACGTCATAATTTGCGTTTCTATCGCATCTTTAAAAATAGATGCGAGGGGCCGGATTCGAACCGACGAACGGACTAACCGACAAGATCTTGAGTATCGCACTCACTGAGCATAGCTCTCGTAACTCAATGACGTCTTGCGCCTTTGACCAATCAAGGCCCAGATGTTTCGCATCAGAGGCTGACTTGGCTACCCTCGCAGATGCTACTAGATTTTTGTCCAAACTTTTAATTCAATAAGAATGCTGTAGCAAGCATAGTTTACTATAGTTAACTTTAAATATTCTTCTATAACTATAGTAAACATGACATTGGTTTCTGGTGTCAGGCTTACAGAACACATGGAGAGAAGGATTCAACAACTGGTAGAAGAAGGTATGTACACATCTGTTTCTGAATTTATTAGAGATGCCGTTAGGGAAAAACTAGAAGATATAGAAGTTATTGACTTACGCGACATATCGTATAAACAGGCAAAAAAGGAAATTCTAGATTATATAAAATCCAAAGGCAGGGCATGGACTTCGGAGATAGCAGATGACCTTCGACTGGATTTGCAAGTTGTAATAAATGCCCTGAAGGAGCTTTCAGATGAGGAGAAAATAAAATGATATTAACAAAAAATGGGGATGGAGTTAGTGGCGAGAAGATTGTCTGCCAATATAGAAAAGAAACAAAGGCTGTCTTAATCAGGCTGACAGGTAGTCATAGAGGATTAAGAAGAACCATAATAGGATATCCTGCTCTAGTAGTTATAGATAAAGAGTGGATCTGATTTCTAAAATCTATATTTACTTCAGTTCCTGCAGCTCGCGGCGCAGGTCGTGGAGCTGCTGCTGTAATTCGCCCAGCGAGTCTTCAATGTGATGCACTTCGCCTTCTGTATAAGGTATCTGCATCTCAAGACCTTTTGGCCGCAGCAGACCAGCGTCTATTTCGAGCAAATTTTTCTCCAGCCGCTGGATATTTGCGCGCATTATTTTCAACGAATCGTTCCGTACTGTCTCTAGTTCGTAGATCACGTTGAACAGCTGCTTCATGCTGGAAACAAAAGAGCGCATTTCGTTTATGTTTCCAAGCAAAGTCTGGTATTTCTCGACCTTGACAAAAAGCGGCGCAGCTGTCGGCTCCTTGCGCTGGATAAACTCTTCCTCATGTATGGGTTCTTCTAGTGAAAGATCCATGCTCTTTTTTATCTCTTCGTACTGCCTGTCATGCTTGTCATACTTGTCCTCATGTGGCTTGCGCTTGAAAAACATAGCACTCTGATAAATATTGCCGCTACCATTTTAAATAATTAGTTATATTGTAATCTTGGATAGATAACGCGATGGTAGTCTAGCTGGTAGGACACAACCTTGCCATTCGGCCCTTTCGAGTGAAAAGACGCACCTTTGGTGCGTCATGCCCTTAGAAAGCGCCGGCGGAAAAAGGTTGAGTGGAATTTCTTCGGGAATTCCCGACAAACCCGGGTCCGAATCCCGGCCGTCGCATTAGGCTTTTTATATTTTCTTGGGTTCTGAAAGTTATGCCATTATTCACAGGAACAAAACCACAAGCTTATACAAGAACGAGAGATGTTGAGGAAAGCGAGCCACTCCAGCTCTACTCAAGTGAAGGGCCTTATATTGTGTTCACAGACGTCAGAGCCACGAAATCAGACAATAGGCGTATATTCGTCGCAGCTGTCGGGAACATTGGATACTTTGCCGGCGACCAATTGAGAGTCCTTGAAGGGAGTCTGACCGTCTTCAGAATATATCCAAACAGGGCTTTATTTAAGCCGTATGAAGGCACGCTTGGAATTCACAATGAGGGTGACTTATATTTTGCGGTTTTTTATCCAAGCTCTGTAACGGGTGAGATATATCAGAGACTTGAAGAAGACTATACAGGCAACATGGCCAAACGGGTTGAATTTAAGATTGGCCTTTGGCTTTCGCGAAAAATTCTCGAAGATCCGTTCAAGAAGAATCTTATAATTCCAACACTTAAGAGAAGTCAATTCCCTTCTGCGGATATTGCGCCTGGGGAGGTAGAGAGATTATTAGACTCTTCTCCGCTATTCTTTGGGAAGCATAGATCATTAGAAAATATGATGAGAAGATGTCTGAATCTGGATCTAGACGAGCTTGGGGCAAATTACATGGAAGAACTATATTCAGCAGTCGATGATGTATTCAGAAGGGCTGGGAATGCAGATACAGATGATTTCGTCCATTTCGATAAGAGACTTTTACCAGAAAGCTACAGGGGCTTCAGAGTTCTAAAAACTTAGTCTAACATCTAGCAAAAAATAAAAATCAGGAAAAGAAAAAATCAAACTCTTAGTCGCTTTACGTATTTTCTTGCAACCTCGTCGACCGCACCTTTCAGACCAAGCCCCAATGCTATAGCAACTCCAAGTCCTACTGATCCTATTATTATCAACAGGATATTGTTCACGAGCGGTGCTGTCACACCAAGTATTGGCAGTGCTGTTGCTAGTGCCACATACATGATGAAGAACAGCAATACCTTGCCAACGATCTCTGCATAGAACTTGTTCATCTTTCTCAGCTGACCGCGGATGTACTCTGCTATGACAAAGCCGGTTACAACAACAATGGACGCACCGATTATGCCTGGAATGATGTCTCTTATCTGTGATGTCCATGTTACAAGCTCTGGTATCTTCAGTATGGCCACTGATGCTGCGATGAAAGCCAAATATACCCACCATCGCACTACAAGCGAGAACAGGGTTGATAAGCTGTATACTGGCTTCTTTGTCTCGTGGACATAGTAGTCTACCTTTACTTTGTCAAGAACTTCCTTGACTACACGGCCTACAACCTTGCCGATAACGAGGCCTATTACCAATAGTATTATGCCACCGACAAGGTTAGGTATGTAAGTCACTGTTGACGTTGCTAGGTCTGTTAATGCGGCTCCAATCTGGTCAAAAACCATTTCTTCACCTAGATTAGTTTGGGCGA
>CAZZNM010000058.1:0-5702 GCA_964655805.1 uncultured archaeon | reverse complement strand
CCTGTGATATTTGATGATGGCTACGAATTCAAGCTTGGTAGGGCCGCAACCATGAGAGACGGCAGCGATGTAACCATAATATCGACAGGTATTCTGCTAAGTAGAGCGATGGACGCGGCTGATCTGCTTAAGATGAAAGGGATTGCTGCAGGCGTCTTGAACGTCCATACAATAAAACCAATTGACAAAACAGCAATAGTGAAGGCTGCAAAGGCCACGGGCCGGATAGTGACATGTGAGGATCACAGCATTTATGGCGGGCTTGGGTCAGCCATAGCAGAGCTTCTTGGCGAAGAATATCCTGTGACTGTAAAACGTATCGGCCTTCCAGGCTTTGCAGAATCCGCGCCTTTTTCTGACCTTTACAAAAGATACGGTCTTGATGCAGAAAGTATAGCTGCAGAAATTTCAAAGATTGTATGATGTGTGATTTTAAAAGGTATTCAAAATTAGGAAACATCACGTGATCAGATGATTATCAAAACAAAAGCACCTGTGAGGATAAGTTTTGGTGGCTGCGGCGACACAGATTATTTCATGGATCTTATCGGATGGGGCAATACAATCAATGCCACCGTCGAGTTATATTCCTATTGCGAGCTGCACAAAAGAAATGATAACAAGATAGTGTTGCGTTCGCTTGAAACCGGGCATATACTTGAATTCAATTCGCTTGATGAGATAAACTTCGACCAGAGAGAACTGAATATAGCTAAAGCCATTGTCAAGCACTATGGCAATCTAGGTATTGAGGTAGTAACTTACACAGATGTTCCGCTTGAAAGCGGTATGGGCGGCAGCGCTGCACATACAGTTGCTATGATCCGCGCATTTGACCAGCTGAATGGCATGGAACATAGCGATGAAGAGGTTGCAAGGCTTGCCTATCATATAGAAAGGAATGTAGTGGGTGTCGAGGGAGGATATCAGGATCAGTGGGCTTCTTCTTATGGCGGTTTCAATTACATGAGGTTTGAGAAAGGCGGTAAAGTAAAGGTCGATAAGCTGCCGCTGCGGGACGGTGACCTTGCTCTGCTTGAGGACAGAATGCTACTTGTTTATATCCCAAGAGAAAGGCATGGACGGGACATACATAAGGAGCAGAAAGCGCTAAGCGAGAAGAGCGTAGCTCTGCTCAAGATGAAACGTGAAAATGTTGAACAGATAAAAAATGCGTTTCTTCAGAGGAAATTTTCTGAACTTGGTAAGCTTATGTATATGGACTGGAATATCAAGAAGCAGCTTTCGCCAAACATATCAAATCTGCGGACAGAAGAGCTGTACGAAGCTGCTATCAAGGCAGGCGCCCTGGGCGGGCGGTTCTTCGGTGCAGGCGGTGGCGGCTGTGCAATATTCTACACAAACGGAAAGAAGGATAAAATATCAAAGTCGCTTGAAAGCCTAGGGGCCAGAGTGATTGGTTTTAGATTCGAGCGCTCAACATTGTATACAGACCTGAGATCAAAGATTGACAGCAAAGTAAGAGACCACCATGCAATAATACTGGATATAATGAACAGCAGCGATGTGAAGGATAAGATAGAGGTAATAACAAAAAAAATCATAGAGTCCTACAGGAACAATGGCAAAGTCATTATATTCGGCAATGGCGGTAGCGCAGCAGACGCCCAGCACATAGCAGGCGAGCTTGTCAACAAAATGAATATAGATCGTCCAATGCTTAACTGCATCGCGCTTAACGTGAACACGTCTGTGCTTACAGCGATAGCAAATGACACATCTTATGACAATGTATTTGCAAGACAGATAGAAAATCTGGCCAACCACAATGATGTTGTGATTGGTATAAGCACAAGCGGAAAGGCCGACAACGTGATGACCGGTCTACGCAAGGCAAAAGAGATGGGGGCGACAGTCGTCTACTTCACAGGTCGCACAGGCGGCAAGATTGGTCAGGTATGTAAAGACGTCATAGATATATCGCTGAACATACCATCTGACTACACGCCGCGTATCCAAGAGGCGCATATACTCGCTGGTCATATCGTTTGTGAGCTCGTAGAGGAAGAGATGTATGGCCGATGATGGGAATGATACTCGCTGGCGGCCGCGGAGAACGCTTACGCCCGTTAACAGATAAAACACCGAAACCGATGCTTCCTGTTAAAGGCCGGCCTTTGGTCGAGTGGCAAATAGAACTTTTGAAGAAGTATGGAATCAGTGATATAGTAATTTGCGGTCATTATATGTTTGACAAAATAAAGCAGCTCGGAGATGGCTCAAGATTTGGAATAACCATAAAATATTTTTACGAAACTGCGCCATTGGGTACAGGCGGCGCCATGAAAAATGCAGCATCTATAGTTGACGATACAACTGTTGTTGTTTATGGCGACATTTTTACTAACATCAATATAAAAAATCTCTTAACGTTCCATAAAAACAAGAGCGCTGATGCGACAATAGTGCTACACGAATCCCTGCACCCAGAGGACAGCGATGCAGTAGAAGTTGATAGCAATAATAGAATAATCAGAATTCTTGGTCGTGGCACAAATGTACGGCTTACAAAATCGTCTATATACGTGCTTGAGCCGATTGTTTTTGATTTCATTGAGGAAAAATGTTCGTTTGAAAATGATATACTGCCCATAATTATTAAGAAATGCAATGTATTCGGTTATACAACAGATGAAACGATTATGGATGTAGGAACAATACAAAGGTACGAGGCAATCAAATGAAGGTGCTTGTAACAGGCGGTGCTGGGTTTATAGGCTCCAACATAGTAGAAGAGCTTCTAAATAATGGTCATGAAACAGTTGTTTTTGATAATTTCTTTCTCGGTAGGGAGGAGAATCTTTCCAGCGTCAAGACAAAAATAATAAAAGGGGATATAAGAGATAAAGAAGCTTTGGACACAGCCGCTGAAGGATGCGACTTCATCTTCAACCAGGCAGCGGCAAGCTCGTCGCCCATGTTCCGTGAGAACCTGCACGAAGCCGTGTCAGTGAATGTCGATGGCTTTGTCAATGTGTTAGATGTAGCAAGGAAGCATGATTGTGGCGTCATTTTCGCGTCGACGTCATCAATATATGGCAACATAAGCGGCGCGCTGCGCGAAGACATGAAGGTGGTGCCGCCTAATTTTTACGCAGCGACGAAGCTGCTGAACGAGCATCTGGCTGCAGTATACAGCAACGAGTACGACCTGTGCACAGTCGGATTCCGCTACATGAGCATATACGGTCGTCACGAAGAAGGCAAGGGCATTTTCGCCAATCTCATTTCGCAGTTCTTGTGGGAAATGAAGAAAGATAAACAACCTGTTATTTACGGCGACGGCGAGCAGACCCGTGACTTCGTGTTCGCAAAAGACGTCGCTGCCGCGCACTTGCTGGCCATGAAATCAAAAGTGAAGGGTGATGTTTTAAATATCGGTACTGGCAGAGCAACATCGCTAAATGAATTAGTAGATATAATTAATAAGATTCTTGGAAAGGCAATAAAACCAAAGTACGTTAAAGTACCTGTGAAAAACTATATAGCAACGCAGCAAGCTGATACATCGAAAGCAGAAAAGCTAATTGGCTTCAAGGCAAAATACTCGTTGGAACAAGGGATAAGACAGATAATTTAAATATAAGAATTATTTTATCTCATTCCTCCAGTAATCCACCAAATCCTGCAGAGTCTTTTCCAGAGGAATATTTTGCTTCCATCCAAGCTTGCGCAGTTTTGAATTGTCGCCAATAAATATTGGATCATCGATTATCCTAAATTTTTCTTTTAGTTGTTTTACTTCTATCTTTTTTGTTGACATAGACAAAAGTATATTTAGTATATGTTTCATCTTGTAGCTCTTGCCAGTGCATATGTTATAAACGTCGCCTTGCTTTCCTTTTTGTGTAATAGTCCATACAGCTTTTACTGCATCTCGCACATCAGTAAAGTCGCGCACGCCGTCCAAATTGCCTACTTCAAGATATTTCTTTTTACCCTTTTCAACCTCGACAATGCCCTGCGCGAAATCTGAGCATGCATCCATCCGCTTTCGCGGGCCTATGATATTGAAGAATCTGAGCCTGAATAGTTTCATTCCATATGTGTTGTAATAGACGTATGAAATCATGTCAGTTGCAACCTTGCTTACCGCGTATGGCGAGGATGGTCTTAATGCCTTTTCTTCTTTTATAGGCAGTTCACTTTTCTGGGTCAGGCCATACTCAGCTGAACTGCAGGCTACTGCTACCGTCGTATTTGTATTTTTCAGCGCCTCCAGAATATTTAACGTCCCTATAACATTTGACCGCATAGTCGTTTCAGGATCTTGCCACGAGGGCACTACAAAGCTCTGTGCAGCCATATGGAAAACATAATTCGGTCTTATCTTTTTGATGATATTTGTGATGCCGCCCTTTTTTGATATGTCGCATTTTATTGCCCGTGCATCTTTCGGTGCATTCCTTCTGTCATTGTAGAAGGTTCCGTAGACTTCAAAGCCCTTTTCGATGAGCAGATCAGCAAGGTGCGAGCCGATAAATCCACCTATCCCTGTAATTAATGCTCTCATAATTGTTCTATGACAACTTATTGTAAAGATTTTTTAAGCTTGCAATTAATGCATGTCTATGAAAATCTTGTATATTTCCACTGAGGATGTTCCCGGGACAGTAGGCGGGTCAATAAGAACGCTGGAGATAACGCGAGCGCTTAAGAAAAGGGGCCATGATGTAACTATCTTTACAAATAGGACTAGAAACCAGAAAAGGTCTGAAACAATAGACGGTATTAAAGTAATAAGGTCAAAAATAAGATTTGGCAAAACCCTTCCGTTGTTCGGCATAAAGAGGTTGGACATATTCAGGAAAGACTTTGATGTAGTGATTGAGCGCTACAGCATATTCGGCGGCATAGGCACAATATATTCAAAGTTTCATGGAAAGCCGCTAGTGCTCGAGGTCAATGCGCCCCATCTGGAAGAGGCTATTGCAACAGATGCGATAAAAGGTAGGATTCTTGTTCTTGCTGCAAGAAAATGGAAGGACATCCAGTTCAGAACAGCTGCAAAGATAATAACGACAAGTATGGCTTTGGCAAGAGGTTATGAGCAGAAGGCAGTAGAGATGCTGCTTGGCGGAGTTAATGCAGAAGTTTTTAATGCAGGTTTAAGAAAAACAAAGAAGGTTCGGATGATAAAAAAAATGTATGGATTAGAGAATAACTTTACAATTGCTTTTCATGGAGCTTTCACAAAATGGCACGGCGTTATTGATTTTATAAAAGCTGTAAAAATAGTCGAGAGAAAGGACAAAAACATAAAGTTCCTGCTAATCGGCAGCGGTGAACTAGAAAAGGCGGCAAAATCTATAGCAGGCAGTAATTGTATATTTGTTGGTAAAAAAGATTATAATGAAATGCCTTACTATCTTGCTGCATGTAACGCCGGCGCTGCGCCTTACGGCCCACTTCCGCGGCACCTGAAGGCTATAGGCTTCTACTGGAATCCTATGAAAATCTTCGAATATGTGGCATTAGGTCTTCCTGTAGTAACCGCAGATTACAAAGAGCTTAGAGCCATTGTCGGTAAAAACGGGCTTTACTACAGTCCCGGAGATCACAGTGCATTAGCCAGAGCACTAATAAAGATTAAACAGGCAAAAAGAAGAAAAGTCTCAGTCAAACAATATTCTTGGGATGTGCAGGCAAAGCAGTTAGAGAGAATATTAGAAGGATTGATA
>CAZZNM010000057.1:1942-5758 GCA_964655805.1 uncultured archaeon | reverse complement strand
TCGATCTGATAGAGATAGAAGCCAAAAACGAGGTGAAGAACGCACAGGTCACGGTCAAGGAGAGCGCAAAGCCTGCAGAGGCGAGCATCGTTATACAGTCGAACAAAGGACAGGTCTACAAGTATCTAGAGATCAAGACAACTATCAACCAGAGTGATATAACGAAAGTCAGGATCAGATTCAAAGTCGAGAAATCATGGCTATCCAATAACAGCATTGATCCAGCTACAATAGCACTCAACAAGCTTGTAGGCACAGCATGGAGCAAGCTTGTTACAAAAAAGGTTTCTGAGGACGCAAACTACATATTCTACGAGGCAGAAATGTCTTCGTTATCGATATTCGCAGTCACAGGCGAACTCGTGACAGGTGTTACCACCACTACTATTGCTGGTGCAACAACAACCACATTGCCTGGCGCGACAACAGTCCCTAGAGTGACAACTACGACGCTGCCAGGAGTAGCGCCCACTGATAATGCAGCAGCAATATTAACAATACTTGTGGTTGCTGGAATCCTTATTATTCTCGCACTAATTCTCAGGAGAAGATATAGTGAAACAAAGAAATAATACTAATTAATAAATCTTGTTTCACATATAGTGTCCAATGAAATTATATACTGAATATTTCATTGGAGCACTATAAAGATGAAATCACTGCCCCTTGTCGTGTTAATTTTCCTTATCGCATGCACCCAGCAGGAAGTAAAGGAAATACTGATACCAAGGCACAATGTTATTTACACATTCTCTTATGACATCAGGGAATCGCTTGGAGTGCCTGCCGAGAATGCAGCTGAAATAATAGAGACAACGTCACGGAACAATAGGGTAATCTTTGTTTTCAACGGTTCCAGCGAGAAGGATAACGCTCTGTTTGCTGTGACATCATTTAACATAGTGTCAAAGCTTGATCAGTATTTCTATAACGAGGGCGCATCAGTCTATTTTGATGTCTACTACTTAGTCAATGACACATGGTATAACAAGACAAAAGGTGTACAGACACCTGACCTTAGCGGTACAGTGATATGGCTGAAAGGCCCGGACACGGGCGCGCAGAGAACATCTGTATACATGAAAGACGGCTACATATTTGTCGAGGGCACCGATGAAAAGGGCGTGGTTCTTGCAGGCGACCGGCTTGTGCTGCTGGTCATGGGCGTAAACAGGTTCGAGGACATCGAGAAGCTGAGATAGATTATTAAGGATGCAGACGTTTATGCTTTTTAGATTTATCTGTCAATATGAGAAGACTAAGCACTAACAAACTGCAGAAATAAATGAATCCAAAAAGCCTTGCATTGTGCAGCAGAAATGATCCAACCATCTCAAAAGATGGATTATCATCATAGATTAATGCGCGCCGCACTACCACAAATATAGGTACTATGATGTACAGGGATGCCAGTATCTTAGCTTTCTTTGACCGATTTTCTAGAGGAAAAAGTATATAATTTATCGCGACTGCACACGGAATCCATATGGCGAGCTCGGACCAATAAAGGACTATTACAACAAAGATGGATAGCGCTAATACAGTCTCCCACTTATGAGCTTCCAATATCATTTTTCAACACCGTAAATCTTGATCGATCCATTATATAGAACAGGCAAATCCAGCGGTTCTCGGGTCATTATATATGAATAGTTCTTACGCGCACTCACACTCTGCAATACGTGTTGATACTCTGCTTGAGAATCCGGGATCGGCCAGCGTCCGAATGCCGCCCGCTTCTCGGCTAGGACAGGCACAAACCTTGCAATATCAGGCGGTGCAAGTACCATACCATTAGGCATCACACGCAATGCATCAAATGCCTCAGTGTCATCCTCGCTAATATACACTGCTTGCTTGACGTGAAGCTGAAACTGATCAATATGAGCTGGTATTGAAACTGCCAAAAGCAGCGCCAGTACTACATAATAATATCTTGCATTCGACAAGATCCTGCCAGATAAAATAGCAGCTGGCAACATGATCATAAGTACAAGCCTAGATGGGAAGAACCACCCAGCTATCACAAGTAAGGTGAGCGCTACAAACCACGTACCAATAAATATCCCGGTCTTATTCAGTGGCCTCTCAAGAGCCACATGAACTAAACCAGCTAAGGCAAGGACAACAAGCAACCCGTAGCTGAACAGGAACTGGTCGAAGTCTATATGATCGGAGTAGTAGTACATTGAGTACTGCTGAAACATTGTCGTATTTAATGCAATAGGTACAACCCATAGCAAACCAGCAGCTGCTGCTGCTAAAATAAGCCGCCATTCGAAACGGCCCTGCACGTACAGTGTGTATGCTGCTGCAACCACCCAAATTACTATACCAATCTGGGGATGTGCAACAATACCAACTGCTAGCAACGCTGTGGCCAGCCAAATCCGTCTCTGCGCAAGCGCCCAGAGTGCGGCATAGCCAGCACCAAGCACCACAGGATAGTAAAGCTGAGATGCCACTCCAAGATGGCCGTATCCAGATTCAAATTGAAACCACGATGGACGCAAGTCATTCCAGAAATTCATAACACCGAAGCTACTGAGTACCAGAAAGAAAATTATAATAGTAACGTTGCGTTGTCGATTGTTATTGCTAAACAATTGTATGAGAAGCATTGCGGCGATGATATAAAATAACAGAAGTACGAAGCGCATCGCCGCAATAGCCCACAGGCTGTTTGGCAGCAAGCCCAAGACAGTGAAGATGTATACTGAGCCCATGACCGGGTCGGCAAACACCAAAGTATTTCCAGGAACATACGGATGCAAAAAACCGAATTTATAAGCAGCCATGCTGGCTTGCGTAATCATCTCATCTGGTCTGGAATTTATGTATACCATCCCTTGAGGAGTGGCTGCTGCTTGTGCAGCATATATCAGGATGGTATGCGCAATTGAGTAGACGATAGCAAATAGCATCCATTTCTTTTCTATCATAATATCTCCGAAAGCGGATAGAATGTATATATCCTAATCTTCCTTTTATTATTTTGTCACCTCTCTTATAACTGTAGTTGCATAGCTGCCTTTTGGAAGCGTGAAATAAAGTTTTGTTTTATCTTTTTGTTTTTCAAATCTTATCTTCACTCTAATAAAGGCAGTGCGTTTTGCACCGCTTACGCTCATGCGCAGCTCGTTTATCATGAAGTCTTTTGAAGTAATTTTATCCCTTGCAAGAAGTTCTTTCATTGTTTTTTCTATCGTTCTGTTTCCAGGCATTGTTTTATAACCAGGCATCTTAACGTCCTTAAAATACGGCTTTTTCTCTTTCTTTGTGTATTCATCCAATGCTTGATTAAAAAGCCATGACTGGTAGGCATGGATATAGAATTTCAGCACGTCCTTAGGCATTTTATTTATTTTTCTATTTTCTCCAATCATTTTAATTGCTTTATCAAAATCTCTTTTCAGCAGCAGCCGTCCGACGACATGATTCTCGCCATGCATGCCGAAGCGCTGCGGGCCGAAGAAGTTTGGCATGGCTTTGCCCAGCTCCTCTGCTGCTTTATCCGGGCTACCTCTGCATCCATGAAGCGTGATTTCAAACTCGTTGCCTACAAGGTCGCCTTTTGACAGGAATTTTTCTGTTTTCCTTGTTTCTATTATTACAACATTGTCAAGATTGATATTTTCTACATCGGCCTTTACCGTAAGGTATTGATAGCTGACAGAAAATTTGTCCTTCAGGCCTGCGTAGCCGAAAGCACTTTCAGGAATACCAAGATGTTTAGACAAAGTTTTTACCGCATCCTTTGTAGTGATGTTTCTTTTCCTGATTAGAAGCAAACTGTATTTTTTAGGATTTTCTATC
>CAZZNM010000057.1:353-1842 GCA_964655805.1 uncultured archaeon | reverse complement strand
TTTACTTCAATACCATCCGAATTCGCTGCAGGGCCGAGAGATTCGTAAGCAGCGCAAGCGGGATTATTGCATAAATCATATACACTTTGCTGAAATGGCCAAGTATAATGGCTATAAAAATTAGGAACACCCTTTCTGCGCGTTCCATGAGAACGCCTAAAGGCGCTGGCAAGCCCTTCTCAGACGCAGCTGCCTTTGCATAGGTGGTCATCAAGCTGCCAAATAGCAGCAAGGATATCCAGACAGCTGGCGGAAAAATAACCGATGGCAGCGGAACAAAAATCAACGCGACAATGACCATTGCCTCTGCATACCTGTCTGATACTGTATCCAGATAAGCCCCGCGATTTGTTGCTTTGCCGTAAAGCCGGGCCACAGAGCCGTCAACAACATCGAGCATCGCTGATATAGCAATAAACAGCCCTGCAAAAAGAAAGCTCTGCCGCGTGATCAAATAAGCTGATGCGACTGCGAATATTAATGACAGTAGTGTCCAGAAATTCGCGTTTTTTGAAATCTTGCCGAAGAATGCAGCTAACCTTATTTCAAACGGCGCATATTTTTTCCTGTTTTTATAGAGCATAGTTATATTTAATGTGGAGCAAATAAATAAACAGAGTGGTTCTTTTGGTGTTCGGACTGGAGTTTCTGGAGGCATTGATTCTCAGCTACGGCTATGCTGGCGCCTTTCTAACGGGCTTTCTCAGCAGTTTCACGCTCTTTATACCATCACCTGCCTTTGTTGTCATCTTTCTGCTGGGCGCGAAGCTAAACCCGCTGTTTCTCGGCATTTCAGCTGGCTTTGGCTCGGCCATAGGCGAGATGATTTCATATTTTGCCGGCTATGGCATTAATATCATTGCAAAAAGCTACAGGAAAAAAATTAATGAGATCAGGAAGTCTTTCTATAAATACCGGCCATCAATAGTCATATTCATATTTGCAGCAACCCCGCTGCCTTTCGACCTTGTCGGCATATTGTGCGGAGCACTGCGCTATGACAAGAAAAAGTTCTTCCTGGCGACATTGGCCGGAAAGCTCGTTAAGTTCACGCTCATCGCCTATGCCGGCTTCTACGGCATTCCATGGATTGTTGACTATTTCAAGATCGATTGAAATCTAAACATTCCACCTATCTTTAGATGGGGGTATTACTAGTGGAATGTTGGATGTAAGAACCACTCTGGATATAAGGCATCTTGAGTAAATATCAAGATGCCACTGCATTGCTGCAGTGGTTTCTTCACATACGAATATAAAACCACAATCCTAAATAATCGCAATGTATCGCGTTTTCCGTTCTGATTGGTATGACAAAAAGTTGAAGAAACTTGATACCTGAACATACCACCTATCTTTAGATGGTGGTATTATTAAGTGGTATGTTAGGTGTAAAAAATACCGCTATCCTATATAGTGGCATCTTTCGTAAACTTCAAGATGCCACTGCATTTATGCAGTGGTTTTTCACAAATCAGATATAATGAGG
>CAZZNM010000057.1:0-343 GCA_964655805.1 uncultured archaeon | reverse complement strand
AGATTTTTCAGAGAGAAAAAGTTTGATGGGAAAAGACTTCTGTTCTTGGTGTACGACGAACATTCCATAGTATTTCTTGTGACAATAACTGACAAGAAGGCACAGCAAAGAGATATAGACTTTATAGTTTCTCATCTGAAGGTTTATAAAGATGAAATAGATAGATTAGCAAAAGGACTTTAGACTTCCTTGACCTTGCCAGAAAGAATATCTTTTATTCCATGGGCTATATCCTCAAGAAGTTCCCTGTCCATTTTCTCTATTTTCTTGAGACGTTCATATTCTCCCTTTGGTATAGTCACTGTTTTCATGTATAACATCTTATACTGACAATTTAAATACT
>CAZZNM010000056.1:0-5793 GCA_964655805.1 uncultured archaeon | reverse complement strand
CGGATTGCTGAAGAGAAGTTTAAGGTAAAACACCGAGCCTGCCATAAGGAGCAGCATATATAGAGGTAGGTATAAAATTACCGTTACAAAAAATATAACATTAGCTAAAAGAAATGTGGCCCTAATTAAAGTTAAGCTACGTCTATAACCAAGGGCAATTGCTGTAGTTCTGAATTTTGCTTTTCTGTCAGGATTCATATCCCTCACTTCCTGTGTTATGCATACCAGAATAGACAGGAAAAATGCAATTGCAATAAATGACAGGAGAACTACAGACATCTGGAGAGGGGATGTAATCAAATACGATGCAAGCAATATTACAGAAATACCTATGCCGTGGGCAGTTATTCCAAGAAAGACCTTTTCTTTCAATCTAAAAGGAGGCGACGAATAGGCAAAAAAGACTAGGTATAATGCTGCAATCAAAAAGAAGGAAGACGTAGGAAGATATAGGAAACTAAAAGTCAATCCAAAAAACAATAGAAATATAATAAAAACAGCCGCATCTGATTTTTTAAGAAGCCCCTTAGAAATCACATTATTTGTTGCAGGTTTCAGCTTGTCAAATGGCGCATCGAAGTAATCATTTATAGCAAAGCCAAACGATTCTACAAAAAAGAAAACAACTACCATAGGTAATAATAAAGTATACAAGCCTGATTCTGGTCTAGATAGAAAAAAACCTGTAAGAATAAACCCGATATTTAATATCCAGTCATTCCACCGTGTAAGCCTGATAAAAAGGTTAATTTCTTGCCTATAAGATGACATATCAATTATAACTATTTTAGCCTCATAAATATCTTAAACGCCCTTGTAGTCTAGACTGGATAGGATGCGAGCTTGCGGAGCAGCCCTTTTTAGGAAAAAGCGCTGGCGGAAAAAAGTGAAAAGCTCGTGACCCGGGTTCAAATCCCGGCGGGGGCATCATGATCCCATACATACTGCTGGCAATTCTTTTCATATACGTTTATGCTAACTTCACTCTTGCCATTTTTCAGGCCATGTTTCCAAGGAAGGTAACTGCAAAATTGAAAAAATACCCCACTGTATCTGCTATAATAGCCACACTCAACGAGGAAGCGACCATAGAAAAGTGCCTAAAGGCGCTAAGGAAATCTGATTACAGGGGGAAAATGGAAATTTTGGTCGTTGACGGCAATTCACATGACAAGACCAGGGAGATAGCCAAACGATACGCCGACAATATTCTTGTTGAGAAAAATCCAAGAGGAAAGCCGTCTGCCCTAAATCTAGGTGTGAAGAAAGCAAGTGGCTCAGTCCTGTTTTTCATCGACGCTGATTCAATAGTAGAAAAGAACACAATAAAACAGCTGGTCGAAGTGCTTGATAAATACGACGCTGCGACTGGAACAATAAACGTTGTCAAAGAAACAGGCATAGTTCCGTATATTTTGAGGGTGGAGGTGTCCTGCGGAAATTATTCACAGGAAAGTTTTTTCCAAATGAAAGATACCTGCATGTTATTTGGAAGAAATTTTGTAATCAAAAAGAATATTCTAAAGAAGCATGGCGGCTTTTCCAACGTACTTACCGAGGACTTGAACCTGTCAAGAAGGCTTTACAAAAGCGGCCACAAAGTCTGTTTTGTCAAAGACGCGAAAATAACAGAACAGGCACCGCTTAAACTTTCAGATTACATTAGACAGCATAAAAGATGGATTCGTGGAGGCTTGTTAGAATTGGTGAAGTTCTTTAGGGAATCAACTGTACGCGATTCTTTTCTTATGTCCTTGGTAATCACAAGACTTTTGATACCAATGTTATTTCTTTTATTTGTCGTATACTTTATTGTTTTCCACAGTGTCCACGCGCTCACTGCAGCTATATTGTCCTTTATCGTCTTCGTTATTGCATCCAGAAGACTGACAATTAAAGAGTACATCTTTTTGCCTTTTATGCTGTTGTTCTTCGCAGCTTTGGAAATAATTATGCCCATTTGGGTTGAGCTGATGGACTTTCTTGGCTACAAACCAATATGGGAAAAGACTCCAAAACACCGCTACTCTAATAAATGAAAAGTAGCATAAGTAATAATCATGAAATTCTCTTTCATCATTCCTACAAAGAACGAGGGCAAGTACTTGGATGGATGCCTGCGCTCTATTAGGGCTCAGAGCATAAAAGATTACGAAATCATTGTTGTAGATACAAACAGCAGGGACAGAACAAAGGCAATAGCGCGCGGCCATGGTGCAAAAGTCATAAACGAACCAATAAAAGGTCCTGCTGCGGCGCGCAACGCAGGCGCTAAGGTCGCGCGCGGCCGGATACTCGTATTCTGCGACGCCGATGTGTGGGTTGATAGGTATTTTCTGGAAAAGATCGACAGCAAATTCAAGAATGACATTGGCGGTTGCATCTTCAGAATACGCACATATGATGCAGGTACAAAGGCATATGAGATAGCTTACGCATATGCAAACATGGTAGCAAAAGTTTGCAACAGCATCGGCTCGCCTGTTACCATTGGGAGCTGCTTTGCATTCAGGCGCGACATCTTTTTTAAAGTCAATGGCTTTAACGAAAAAATGCTCACAAACGAAGACCACGACTTGGCAAACAGAGTGAACAAGATAAAGCGCTTTATGTTCTTTGGCGATATTGTCGTGGAAACATCTGCACGGCGGCTGAACAGTTTAGGTATTTTGAAGATTCTAAAAATTTATACCAAATCATCTTTTCTTTACGTTCTAAATAAATCATATCTGCGCGACTATTGGTAGCTTTGCTTTATTTCTTGTTCAGTACATTATTATATACCCTAATCAGTTCGTCTGCACATTTTCCAGGCATGTATTTCTTGACAGCATTTATCGCATTATTCCTGAATCTATTGGCTACGTTCTTATTTTTCAGAATTTTATTCACCTTTTGGGCGAAATCTTTTTTTGCAATATACCCAGATTTAGACCCCTTCAAGAATTCACTTGTGACCGGAGAATCGTATGCAACTATTGGCAGGCCATGCGCAGCAGCTTCGAGCAGCGTAAGTCCCTGCGTCTCGCTTTTCGACGCAGCGACAAAGATATCTGCAAGCGAATAATAGTCCTCCAGCTGCTTTTGCGTAAGAAAGCCCGTGAATTTTATATTCTTGTTTTTTCCGGCCAGAATTTCCACATGCTTCCTATAAGGTCCGTCTGACGTGATTACAAGTTTTATATTGCCCTTCAGAAATTTTTTAAGCGATTTTATTATGAACTGTATGTTTTTTTCTTTTGAAATACGCCCCACGTGAAGGATTATTTTATCGTTTTTCTCAAAGCCATATTTCTTTCGCAGATAACTTTTATGTTTTTTGTGTCTCTTTATTCTTATGCCTGTAGGAACAACAACTACGTTTTTCACTCCGTGCTTTCTTAAGACATAGCTTATGAAGTTTGTTGGCGCTATGGTCATGTCGCATTTGCTGTAAAATATCGATGAGTATTTCCACAGAACCCTTTTTGTCAGCTTCTCTGTATGCGGCAAAGCCAAGTAATGGGCAAATTCTGGCAAGAGCGTGTGGAACGTGCCGACAACAGGAATTTTGTAGTATTTTGCAAGGACAATGCCCAGTATGCCCAATGTCGCTGGAGTGTGCACGTGAACGACGTCAAATTTTTTCACTTCAGACGGCTTTAGAAATGGCAGGGCGATCCTGTATCCCTGATAGCGCGGGAATTCAATAGAGCGCAGGAAGCGAACTTTGCCATTGTGGTATCCGGGCGCAGCCGGCGAGAATATCTTCACCTTGTGGCCTCTTCTATGCAAGGCTTCTGCAAAGAAATTTATCGAAGTAACAACGCCGTTTTTCTGCGGCTCATATGTGTCTGTAAAGAATGCTATGCGCATACTCACCAACGATATGAATTTTTATACAACAATTGTTATAAGCGGTCCTAACATAATCATGGTGGCTGCCAAAACCACGACGAAGACAACAAATCCGACGGTAAGGGAGTAAGACATTAGTGAGCGGAAAGCTATGTCATCCCTGCCATTCTCGATGCCGTTTATGAAATAAGACAGGATAAAGCACGTTTCTATAAGGTAAATGCCCACAACCATGATGAACTGGAACGATGTTATATCGCTCTTCCCTATATCTGTTATGAAGGGCACCGAGGCAATGCCAAATCCGCTGACCTGCTGTGAAATCTCTGCGAGTATGCGCAGTATAAGCACAGTAAGCGTCGTTACAATACCGCAGATAAGCGGTGAAAGTAAATAGAGCTGGAATTTCATCGAGCTAAGCGTCTCGCTGAGCTCGTCTTTTATATCTTCCTGCGTCTTGTGCAGATCCTTTAGATATTTTGACACAGCCAGCATGGCTACGCTTGCTGTCCTGCTGCCGCGTTTCGAGGATTCCACTATAATGCGCATTACAGTCTTTATCAGCCGTGAAGGAAAATACCTAACAGCGCCATAATTCTTGTCGAAGAAGGCCTGCGAGAATGTAAGGCCTGTTCTCATGTTTTTCAGCGCTATATCAAAGAATTCTCTTATCCTGAGGTTCTTTATCCTCTTCATCAGATGCTCTAATGAACGCTCGACCGGGACGCCGGAATAAAGCTGGTTGCCAAACTGGAATAATGCTTCGGTGAATTCACTTTCAATCTCGCGTGTCTTTTCCCTTAAACCAACCCTTTGGTGGCTAACAAGGTAATAATATACAGAAAAGCCCGCTGCGATGCCGCTTGTTATAAATATCGCAGGTACAATGCCTTCTGGGTCAAAGGATAGCAGGAAAACACCCAGTCCTATAATTGCTGCAGCAGAAATAATTGCAAATGGCCAGGCAGCCGTATTATTTTTCCCGCGCATAAATTTTCCTTCTTCAGGTACGCCCGGGCTTTCAGATATATCTATCCTGCTGAATGTTGAGGGTCTTTTATCCAGTATTCTTGATATTGTGAAGAACAGTATGAAAGGGAGCAGTACATCATAGCCGATGAATAATGCCAGTGCGCCTACGCCAAGGAATATCGCAACAAGCGGAAACATCACAAGCCCAAGCACAGGCAGGATAATACCCATGGCGTGCACTACCATCACAGGCGTTCTTAATTGCTGGTTAAAGCGCCTGGCATTGTCGCGATTGCCTTCAAGTACAATATCTACAGACTCATTGAGCATGCTAATCCTCTGTTCGCTGGCTTGATTTACAGAATCTATAATCATCTCTACTGCCTCGACAAATTCCTTGTTCTTCTGCCATTTCTTCGAGTAGTCGAGCAGCGCTTCCTGCACATTCGTGTATTTGCCTGTCTGCAAATCCCAGAGCAGCTTGCGCGTTTCAAAGGCAATAGGCCCTGTCAGGTGCTGCGATGCAAATTTCACAGCATTTTCTATATTTGGTACATTTCTCATGTATATGGAGAGGTAGATTATCAGCGAGATGATGTCTGCGCCAACCTCCATTTCATACTTCAGCTTTGCATGCATGGGGTATGTATGAACATAATACGTGAGCGGTATGAAAAGGAACAGGAAAATCATGCCATAGCCAAACGGAATAAGATGAAAGCCGAAAATATTTGCCACAGTGAGCAGGAACAACGGCACGAACGTGAGAAGTACGAAGAGTATGGTAAATGAGAACGCCTGCGCCGGCGTTATGTTGAGATGGCAGAAATCTATTGCGTCGCCAAGCTTCTTCTCTGTCTTCTCGTCAGGATTTATGGGCAATACCCCATGCGCGGTGATGCATATTTTTTCATAAAATGTCGTCGGCACGCCCTTTATGCGCTCCTCTTCCTTGAATAATTTATACTGTCTGGATTCAAAAAT
>CAZZNM010000055.1:0-5870 GCA_964655805.1 uncultured archaeon | reverse complement strand
CCCATATCTCGACAAAATCTTGTTTCACGGCGCTGCCAAAATTATATTGGCCATTGAAATCGTAACAGCACATGTAGACATCGCCGTTCCAGCCAACAACACATTTTCTAACAAAGCCACAGGTGCCTTCCGGCTTCGATATCTTAAATTTCCTATCCTCACCAAATTCTGAAGGACCAGACATGTTTGAGCCTAGGACCACATTACTTTGCGCATTGCCGTGATCATGTGTATGGCCACCACGGCCATCACTTGCAACATGCTCAACGATTGCTTCGTATCGTGAATATTTTGTTGGGAGCCACTCTGAGGCAACCTCTTCAAGTTTTTTCCCTTCATAGTACCATGTTGGTATAGCAACAGATTTTATTGATATTTTATCTACACCAATTTCTTTTTTGAATCCTTCGAGGCGCTCTACTTCATGCTGGTTATGCCGCATGCATATAAATTGAACTTGTATTATCGGGTATCTAAGTCCAAGTTCCTTCTTTCTATTACATATCTTTTTCAGATTCGCTATAACAACATCAAAGTTTGCACCAACACGATAATGTTCATAAGTCTCTTTACTTAGACCATCTATCGATACGATAAGCGTTTCCAAACCAGAAGTCAGTAATGCATCTAACTGCTCATCTTTCATTTTAGTTGCGTTTGTGCTTATAAAAACGCGCAGGTGCTTTTCCTTGCCCGCATACTTTATCATCTCTATAAGATGCGGATGCAGAAACGATTCACCGGAAAAGAATAGAGCGATCTTCGGGGTCACATTACTTACATTATCAATGACTTTTTTGTAATCATCCATTTTCATGAAGCCACGCTGTCGTGTCATGTATTCAGCAGAAGTTGGGCATAGAACACAATGTATGTTACACACATTTGTGGGCTCAACCATAATATCGATTGGCCAGCCATTTATTTTGTTCCTTATGTATTTCAGATTATTCTTGAACTTGCCTACATCCTTTGCAAGCAAAGGATCGACGTATAGTGCCTTAAGTCCTCGTAACATACAAATTCACTAATGAACTTATCCAAAGTATGTATAAAAAGATTCTAAGGGTTCAATCATTGTACTAAATTTCTCAGATCGTAAATAAAAATAGCGCCAACACGACCTATTGGTTCATGATCCAACAGCCATTTGTAGCAACCCCGATCGCTTGCGAATAGCTCTTGCAGGTGATTAGCGCTTATTGCAATTATCCCATCTGATTTGCCGCATTCTAATTGCTGATAACTAATGCCATAGTATTCGGGCTCTGCGGTGCCGAAATATTTCAGCGTTATACTGGTTATGCCATTTGCTTTCATGTAGCTGCCCAGACCTTTCAGATCTTGCCCCCAGTCATAATTGCTGTCAATGGCGTACATGTACTCATTGCCGCCAACAGCTTCGCTGAAGAACGTTATATAATGAGGCGCTGACAATAGCGACGATAGAGCATAAAACACAGCAAGGATCACGACAAGACGAATTAGGTTCTTATTTGCGTACTTTATCGATTTGCTACAAAGAAGGATCACAAAAGGGAAAACAGGCAATACATGCCTTATGCCTATGTTTATGTGACTGAATAAATTTATGCCAAAGTACATCAGGATGAAAGCTATGGTAATATATTCAGCAAGTCTAGAATCTTTATTTTTCTCGAATCCATTCTCGTTGAAAAAGTAAATAGAAATAAATACGAAGGCCATCAGGAATATTGAAACCTTAAGCATAAACAATACAGGGAAATAATACCACCAGCCGAAACGCGAATATTCGCCAAGGAAAAATGCAGGACTGCCTGACATATCATGCAGGATGACATCAGATAACCCAAGCATATAATTTTCTGGAAGCGGGACAGGCGTATTGGCCACAGCCAATATTAGAGGTTTAAGAGGGTTGTTCGTTATGTGTGCTTCAATCCGATCTTTGTTTATGTTGTCTGTGAGTGCCTTTCCTGTGCCTTGGAACAAATAGAATGAATTTATGACAAATATGGAGACTATAACTGTTACTAAAATCAATCTGATGACGTCATTTAACCCCAATATTCTTTTGTGAATAAAGAATAACAACAATACTAAGATGATTGGTACAAGATAAAGCGCGCTGAATTTTGATACCTGTGCCAGTGCAAAACACACGGCAAGAAATATCGCATTAGTATTATTCGGATTCTTTGCAAAAACCCATAACGCAAACATTGTCAGGAACATGAAAAGAGACAGGGCAATGTCCATTGTGACTAGACTGCTGTGACTTATTATTGTAGCTTCGAAAACGTACAGAAATAATGCAAATACAGCCGGTTTATAGCCATAAATCTTCGATACAAAGATGAAGAGCACCAGACCCAGTGCCAGAGAGAGTGCAACTATTGGCAGTCTAGAAAAGAACAGGATAGAATCAAGGTCATTACCAGTTCTATAAAGAAATATCCTGCCAAACTCCAATTGCTTTGAATTGTTCCAGTCACCTTCAGGGTATTTTAAGTCAAGCAAGGCAAGCGGGGCGCCCGCAACTATCTTTGCAAGTGGCGGCTGTTCCCTGTTAAGTGTTATGTTGCCGGTCTTCCAGTAGTAGTACCCGGAACCTATATGCGCAGTTTCATCGAATATAGGAGAATTGTAGCTTATTGTGTAGAGTGATTCAGACAACAAAACGACAAGTAAGATGGATGCGGCCAGATAATAATGCTTTTTCCCCAATTTTCTCACCGGAATCTCACCCTGAGCAATGAATAAATCATGCCGGGCCCTCTCCACAAAGAGAAGCTGGAGTGGATAGTATGTTTCCACGTTATTGGCATCTCCTTTATAGAAAACCCATTCTTTTTAAGGAGCCACAGAAATTCAACATCAAACTCGAAACCCATGGACAATATATTGCTTGCAACAGAATCGATAGCAGATTTTCTAGCAATCTTTACGCCGCACTGCGTATCTTTTACACCCAGGCCAAATACGACATTGATAAATATATTGAAAAGCCTGCTGGCAAGCCTTCTTTTTAACGGCTGTGCAACAAGAATCTTGGCTCCCGTTGCCCTTCTTGACCCGATAACACAGTCGTTGCCATTTATGCGCTTGGAAAGCATGTAAAAATCCTCAGGCGACACAGATTCATCCGCATCAGTAAAGCCTATTATGTCACCTTTTGCAGCTTTGAAACCTTCAATTATAGCCCCACCTTTCCCAAGCTTTTTTCTGAATTCAGCCATCCTTATATTCTTCCGGTCGTTCATTATGCTTTTGACTATCTTTGCAGTCCTGTCAATACCATCACAGACAACTATTATTTCGTAATCTTTCTGGTTTTTCGAGAAATAGTCAGAGTAATCGAGAAGAGTCTTTTCTATCCTTTGCTCTTCGTTGTACGCCGGTACGATTATCGATATCATATTCTACCTTTCTTCGTTTGTTTTCCTGAAGTTCTCATTTCTTTTGTCAACAAGGTGTATCATGTAACCAAACGTGTATTTCCAGCCCTGGAAACTCCTGTAGAATCCTAGGCCGAAGAACATAGACTTGAAATAAAACCATGCATTTGAAATTCTTTGTGGCAATGAGGATTCAATAACATTGCGATTTCTTTCTCTCCTCTTGTTTAATTTTGTGTACCTTATAATAGTCCACCAATTTCTTGTATTGTCATGGTAGTGCAATAAATGATACGGCAAGAATTTCTTCCGCCCACCGATTACCAGAGTCTCGTGTATAACACCAAAATAATAACACTTTCTTCTGTCGAAAAATATAGGTTTGAAATTAGGATAAGAGAAATACTTATATCTAAATTTTGTTCCTGTAAATGTTTTTCTCGGCACTTGGTAAGAGGAATAATTCTCTGCATTGGATGATATAAGAAAATCTAGTGCAGTTCTAAGTTCGTTGCTTATTATTTCGTCGCCATCAAGCATTAGAATCCAGTCATTGGTTGCTTTCGCAATACAATAATTGCGCTCATCGGCGTAGCTACCTGAAAATCTCCTTTTGAATATGCGCGCATCGAACTTTTTTGCAATTTCTACAGTTCGGTCACTGGAGTATCCGTCCAAAATAACTATTTCGTCAATACTGGAAGGAAGACTCTTCAAGACCCTTTCCAAATTCCTCTCGACGTTCTTGACAATAAAACACGCACTAACTTTCATAGGCCATCATAAATCTTTTTTATTTTTTTCAAACCAATTCTTGTATTGAACCGTTTCTTAACGCTCTGTTTAGCGTTAATACCAAGCTTTTTGTTTAATCCTGAGTTAAGAACTGCAGATATTTTATCAGAGAAATCTTCAGGCGTCCTTTTTGCTAGTACACCATCATAGTTATTTCTGATTATCCTTGAAGGTTCGCCGAAATCTGTTGCTATCACAGTTTTACCAAGAGCCATTGACTCTATAATAACCCGGCCAAACGGTTCTGGCCATAATGATGGGAACAGAACTGCCTCTGATTTCATAGTAAGACCAATAACTTTTTCATGAGAGATACGACCTATAAGCTGTACATTAAGACGTCTTTTTTCTATGAAAGACTTCATCTTGCGCTCTAAATGACCATTGCCGACTACAATTGTTTTTAATGGGTTGTGCAGAGCCTCAATCGTGCCTAGTCTATCCAGCGCTTGAAGCAAAAATGACGCACCCTTTTCTTCTGTAAGATTCCCTATATAGAGCATAAACGGTTCGTTTATTTCGACGTCTGCACCCTTTAGGTCATCTATATCAACAAAATTTGGCACGTATTCAGAGTGTATGCCTTCCCTTCCCAACAGCTCTTGCATAAACATACCTATGGATATTATTCGGTCAGATTGCAATAGAACTTTCTTTTTGTATTCAAGGTTCTTTCTTACATACCTCATTACAGGGCTGCCAGGCACTGCCGCAAAAGGAAAATGCCTAGCAACGCAAGCTTTACAATCGTGTTTTTCACCGAATCCCAATGTGCCAAAATAACATACAGGCCAATAGTTTCGTAAATGGCTAACAACTGGGATGCCATGTTTTTTTCCGGCAATTATAGAGGGTATTATTGTCATTTGATGCTGAGCATGAATTATATCCACTTTATTATGGCTTAGATAATTCTCCAGAAAATTCCCGAAGTCCTTCCAGAATATCTCATTGACATTGCGGTTTTTCAATACAGGTAAAAGGCCCTTCTTATAACCAAAATATGTTACTTTTACATTATCTATTTTTCGAAAAGGCCTACCAACACCTTTAGTATTCTCGAACGGAACAATAACATCCACATCATAACCATCTTCGGCAAGAGCCTTGGCCAAGTAGTACGAACTCCAGCCAACCCCACCACCATGTAAAACATTACCAAAACGATCTGCAGGTATGAGGATTTTCATAAGTTCACTCTTACAAACTACCATGAAAAATTCAAATAATAGTATTAAGTTAGACTATTGTACTAATTGTCTTTGTTCTTAAAATTTACATTCAACTGAATAGAATGAAAGTGCTTATAATATCCAAAACCTTGACTTTTCATCGCAAGGGCGGATTCGAGACACATGTCACAGAGCTGGCAAACCGATTGGCAGAGCGTGGGCATGAAGTCGACATTGTTTGCAGGCCGTTAAAGAGCATAGTTAAAACGAAATTCGACATTTACGGCACAAAATACGTCGGTATAGATATCGACGCAGTCGATAACATAACATCTATACCGTTCTTTGCACACAAAATAAGAACTATACCTAAAGATTATGATATCGTTCATGGGCATGGTACGTCAGCAGCATCTTATCTGCTATCAGGCAGAACAACGCCATTTGTCTATACACTTCATGGCGTTGGCGAGAGAAATCTAGCAGGTTATAACAAATTACTCGTACCATTACTGAAAATACC
>CAZZNM010000054.1:0-5949 GCA_964655805.1 uncultured archaeon | reverse complement strand
GGAAGCCGCATGTGACATTCATTATCGATACGCAGCCGGCTGTCTGCATCGACCGAATAAAAAAAAGCCGCCACCACGTGGAGCTTTTCGAGGACGAACAGCGGATGCAGGCATTAAGAAAAATATTCCTCTCGCTGAAAAAGCTGTTTCCCGAGACATATGTTGTCGACGGCAACCGCGCACCCGAGGAAGTGTTCAAGGATATACAGAAAATAGTCAGCAAGATGCCGTAGTTCTATAAATAATTATTCCATCATATAATTCTGCGCGCGAGGACTTGACCCACATGTCGCGGAAAGTATTCCAGAAGGAATAAATCACAGCAAAGATGCCGTAGCATTGATGTATACTTTTTATTTTTGTTTTATTTGTTATCCGTTAAAATCTAAATAAAATTAAAGATCACAGCGCAACCGGCGACGATCCAGCATGCCATGATTGGCGCGGTCTTATACGGGCTTTGTATATACGCTCGCTGTTATCATCGAGAATTATTGCAACGCCTTTTATTTTCGGCAGCTCGTTTATGTAGCGTGTTATGTCAAACAGCATGTAGGTCTGCATGATGCTTTTTAATGCCTCTACGTCCTGTTTTGCAGTAAGACGGTGCGAAATGATTATGTCGCACTGTGAGAGCGCATCCTGATGCAGTTTTTCTGGCTGCTGCGTCGCAAAAACAAGTGTGATACCTGGCTGCCTGCCTTCTTTTACAATTTTCATCAGAACGTCTGTAGCTGCAGTCCTGCCAGCATTAGGCAAAAAATTGTGGGCTTCATCGATAAGCAGCCAAGGCATAGGCGTTCTTTTATAAGTTGTCGTTATGTCTATCGCTGCGAGTTCCTCCTTGCGTCTTGCTTCAGTCCGCTCGTAGAAAATTTTCCCGAAGACCAAAGAAATCAGCAGCGCGCGTACCGTGTCGGGCGTCAAGCTCAGATCAATGATCGAGACTTTTCCTGGTACAAGTATCTCGGGCATCCTGGTAGTGCCAAAGATGCCCCATTCCTTGGCTGCTTCAAGAATGTTCTGCAACGCCAGCTTCTCACTGACAAAAGTTTTCTCGTTCTCAAGTATCTGGATTACATCATCTATAGAATAATCTCTTCCCTGCATCTTCACTATAGCTCGCTGCAGCAAAATTCCTGCTGTCTCTGTCTGCTTTAAAGCAAAAACATCAAGCCAGTCGTTTGCAGACAGCTCATACGGCGCAATTGCAAATGTCTCATCATAATCTACACCTGCAGAAGAAAAGGTCTTCTCCTGCCCTTCTGGGATGTACACATATACTGGAAAGCCCCTCGGCTTCAGCCCCCACTCTTTCAGCTCTACTAATTCCTGCTCATTTGGCGACTTCATTGTCCAGAATATGCCCTGCGTGTCTATCATCAATGCGCAGAGGTTGTCTTTTACATCCTCAGGAAGTTTTGCAAATTCTTCTACGATATCGGCAAGGAGGTAGGAATTGTGAACAATTATGTCATTGGCGACAAAATTATGGTGTTCTGGCACAGTTATGTCATATACTGTAAACGTACCCTCCAGAAGCTCCATTGAGACTATCTCATCCCAGAATATATCGGATTCTGCAAGTAATCTTAAAGCATTATTTTGTTCATAATCAGCGATATAAAGAAGTTTTTGCCTTGATGGCGAATAATCCATGCTCTCCCTCATGGCTTTTGGATATTTGTAGCCAAAGTACCTGCCAACAGCTGCCCAGTTATTCGGCTTGTAAATGTCCCATATGTCCTTTGGTACTGTATCTACATTGGGGTTTCTTTTTTTGTTGTCACTAAGTGCAATTTTCTGTCTTTCTTCCTTCTTCCCAAAAAAACCTATTTCATTTATGAACCTCTGGACAAATTCACCATTAATTACGATCTCAAAGCTTTCAAATTCTTTACCATTGAGCTTCATTCTCCTTTTTCTAATCTTCGACAATATACCAAATGTGAGAAGCAGATGTTGCACCTGGTGTATCAATTGCTCCGAAGACGATGAATAACTTATCTGCCAATCGGCCGTTTTATAAATGCTGCCATCGCAACTGAATAGCCTGTTGAGGAAAAGGCTTACTCCTTTGCTATCAAGCTTCATGATTTCTTGCGGGATGAATTTATCCTTAGAGAGCCTGCCGTATATGCCCAGCCTAGAAAACCATTTCGCAATTGCGTTTTTATCGTATCTAATACCACTTCCTTTTATAAATCTGCCCTTAGAATCCTTAACGTACACGCTGCTTTTTACTATCTTATTGATTTGTGATATCTGATAGTCCCCAACCTTTCTTTTAGTCATCTTTAGATTACTATCAAATCTATTCATAGCGTCGCGGAAATCGTTTATTATGGCTTTATCCATGTTGCTAAACAGAACATAATGGGTTGCTGTGTGGCCTTCTGCAATGAGATAAGCCAAAAGCTTTATTTCATGCTCTGGTATCTGACTTGCGCTTGTTTCGGGCAACACCCTTGGCGTGGCTATTCTGCTTCCGATAGACAGCTCGTTCAGAGGTTTCCAGCCCTTCACAGTAAGTAATGGATGTTCTGGTGTGAGTTTTATCTCCCTTCCGCTGCGCAACCTCAGATGAATTATTTTATCAACTTCTCTCTTGTAGAATCCAACTTTGTCTGACTTCTGCATCTTTAGATCATCATTGAGACATACTATTCCACGATTATCATTTTCCAGGTCCTTTATCGGCACGCATGCCCCGTCTTCCAAAGTAATCAGTGTGTCTTCATGCAGACATTTCCCGCTGCCGCGCTTGCCGGTTATCATCATAAGGTGCGGACGAAGCACATCAAGCAAAAGCGGCGTTGTCGTGTGCGCGTCTTCGCCTGTGCCAACAATATGCTTTCCAATTAGGACAGTCCCCTTCTTCCCGTACATTTTCATGTCAGTATCATCACGACCGACAACAATCTCTTCAAGGGCAAAAGGCCTTTTCTCTTCCTCCTCAAGCACGCGAAGTCTCATGTTGTTATTATGGTTTGACGCCAAATAAAGTTTAGTATTTAATAATTATTGTCCAGTATGCTTTCGCAAGTAATCATCTTCAGAAAGCCAACAGCTTTCTGGGATGCCAAAGAACCTCTGGTTCTTTGCGCAAAACGAAGACAAAGGGTAGCATTAATTACTATGGTCTAGACTTTGCCAATGCAGGAAGCAACTGGCAAAGGGTAGTTATTTATAAGTTTTGCATCAAATAAAGTTTAGTAATAAATATATGATCTAGACTTAAAGTGAAACGACGTACCTATGCAGCAAGCTACCAAGTCAGCGAAGCCACCGAAGGTGGCTTACTGGAAGGGTAGCTTATTGTGATGGTACGTCATGCCACTTGGAGCAAAAGGGTAGTAGTATGACAATAGCAGAGCTCAACAGCAATTCGAGAAAAATAAATATCACAGCAACTGTGACAGAAAAGGAAGAGCCACGGGAGGTCACTACACGCTATGGCAAAACGCGGGTTTCAGAAGCGACAATTGAAGATGACTCGGGCAATATCAAGCTTGTTCTTTGGGGAGACGAAATCGACGGCATAAAAATCGGCGACAAAGTGAAAATCGAGAACGGATTTATAAAAGAATGGAACGGAGAGATGCAGCTGTCTGCGGGCAAATACGGCAAGATTTCTGTTTTATAGTGAAGCAAATAAATAATACCGATATTATACATTTGCTTCACATAAAGTGACGAAATTAATATCCTGAATATTTCTTTGGATCACTTTATAGATAATTTGTTCCAATGAAAAGCGCCAGTATCAGAATAAAATTTACAGCCCAAATCCTCTTGTCCCAGTCAAAGACCTTTTTGCCGTCAAAAATAAATAACGGAATCATGTTAAAAAGAGCGAGCCAGACATTGACGTATATTGCGAGCGAGAACATGTCGGATGTTAGTAAAGCGGCTTGAAACGGGTTTGCCAGTAATGCTGCAAAGAAAATTCCAGCCAATGCCAAATTTGTCAAAGGGCCAGCAAGCGCTATGAGTCCCATCCTCTTTCTTGTAAGCGCCTGCGAAGCGCCCCATAGGTCAGCGCGCGGATGTATCATCACAGCGCCAGGCGCTGCAAAGACAAAGCCGACTAAAGACAGAAGCAAGGCTAGCGCCAAACCGTGCGGCCACATTCTGTATTCGGCATAGCAGCCATAACGCCGCGCAAGAAAGCGGTGCGCCAACTCATGAAGGATGAAAGAAAGCGACACAGCAACAAATGCGATGATTACAGCATTTACTGCCAGTGTTTGGATATTTTGCACGCCGCCATTGAAAGCTATGGCAAAGGCAATGGCTAAAGCAACTGCTGACAAAATAATATCGCGCAATTCTAGTTTTTCCATAAGTATCACAACGAAGCAATAATTATTATTTTTTCCTTTATGATGAAATACCAACTTCTTTAATCAATCTAAACTTATTTCATTCTAAAATGCTAATTTTCTTCTTATCATCTTATCTCATTATAAAACGGAGGCGCGTCCTTGGTGGGCAGCGCAGGCATGAAGGGTTTGTCCAGGGACATCGCTCCACCAAGATTGCTACGAGCATTCCAGTTATAGTTTATGACTGCTTCCTTCCGGATCTCGTCAGGTTCGCTACAAAAGAAATCCCGCAGGTCTAGGCTTCTCAGCTAAGACCATGGGCCCGCCATGCAGGCGCAACCGCCCGCAGACTTCGGCCCCGGCTACAGCGGGTTGCCGGTAACAGATAACCGCTACCTACCCGGCCTAGCCTCCAAGTAAATTCTTGACAAATAAGTATTAAATGGTAATATTTTTCGATGTTTTCTTTTGAACCCATTCCAATAAGCTACCTTCGGTAGCTTGCTGCACTGGCCTTTACTTTCTAAAAGAAAAGGGGCTTCAGCAGTTTGCCGGGGATTGCGCATAAGTCACGGTCGAGCATATAGTGGCTAGAATAACCCTGCTGAAATTCGTGCACGACGAGAGGTTTGACGTCAGATTGAATTCAAATATCTTTATATCGCCTTTGTTAATTTCCACAGGCACTTTTGTGTTCAATGGCATGTCTACGCCGTTCCGCGCTACAAGCTTTATGCTGTCTACTGTGCCTTCAATCTTGCTGCTGACAAATACGCGCGACCTGTTTGATGTGAAGTCCAGAAATACATCATCGATGGTAATCACCGGACAATTTCTGATGACATTTGACGTGTTTTCTATGTCCTCTGTCTGCCCAGATGTAAACAGCGAGGACCAGTTAAGCAGAATGGAAGCCAGTACAACACTTATCGCTATCAGCAATATTGCGGCAAGAAGCGGCGAGACGCCTTTAGAGGCGAAACTACGGTTCCCTGCAGAGAACTCCTTTGAGTTCTCTGAGGTCTCAAAGAACTTCGTTCTTTGCAAATCTCCCTTAACCCTCATTCCCTTATAGAGAATATTATAATTTCTCCCTGTACCCTCATTTCCTTTTTGAATAGTATTACCTAACTTCATAATGAATTATCATCGGGTCCCATATAAATATCAGCAGCCCTTGGGCGTTGATGTGAAGGTATTAACCTTGCATTCAGACGCGACAACGGCTTTTGAGAAATTGCCGCATGCAGGCACAACGCCTGTTATGTTAAATTCAAAGCTCAGCGTGTCGCCTTTTTTTATAAGCTTTGGTGTCGTGCTCATGTTGGTTGCGTTTATGCCGAATGAATTGTAGATATTTGCAGAAACTATGTTGTCATCTGACTGCCCAGAATTGCGGACATTGACGCGCGATACATTGTTCGTGAAATCCATGTAAACATCCAGTATGCTTACGCGCGCAGAAGTGCAGTCTATTGCCATTATTGTCTTGTTCTCGATTGTCCGTCCCTGGCTGCTGATAAGCGATGTGTACCAGCCAGTGTACAGTGTCGCGATGGCAACAGTCATCGCTATCAGCAAGACGGCTGCGATCAACGGCGAAATGCCCTTCATAGAAGTA
>CAZZNM010000053.1:0-5981 GCA_964655805.1 uncultured archaeon | reverse complement strand
ATCTCCCAGCCGAGAAGAAAGACTAAGGATGATCAGGGAAATATGGAGAGACCCTGTAGTAAAACCAGAAAAAGCGGAAAAAATCTACATTAATTTAAATTCTTTCCAGCTATCTGCTTAGATGTGAGAATCTATGCCAATGCCCATTAATTTCAAATGGTACAGCAAAACTGGTGAAAGAAGAGAACTAAAGGCCCCAGCGGAAAGGCGTGTCAATCTTGTTGCATACAAGGCAGCAATGGATTACTGCAGGAATGGGGAATGGGATGGACTAGAGAAGTTCTATGGGCGCTATGGGGCAGACGGTTACAGGGCGATTGGCAGGGCATGCCGCATCATAGCCTTCAGCTTCGGGCAGCCCTGGGATGTCAAGAAAAGAGCAGACAGATTGATGCGTACAACCGAAAAATTTTATGATATAGAATTCGGCAAAGCAGAAGCCAGCGAATTCTGATCATTCCATTATCTCAACATCATCCACGACACCATCATAATCACGGTCAAAACCCTGGACGACAAGGGCTCTGTTCTTTTGCACGAGCTCGAAATTCCTGATTATCGCCAATATCGCGGCGCGCGTGCCTGAATAGCGCTTGCCGGCTATAATCAATATTTTCTTGTTTGCATCAAATGGGTTCTTCATGTTGACAATTAATCCGGAATCATCTGACTTATAAGTTTTTTTTGTTTTCGACGAGAAGATATTTTTCTTCTTATCAAATCTTGCAGGCATTTTGCCGTTCAACATTGCCGTTACTTTATTTATAACCGGCCCGCCTACGACAATTAAATTATCTTTCAATTCATTTCCCTTAATTTCTGTATCCAAATAAACAGACGGCTTTGAATCTGTGAGAAAAGTACCAAAAAATAGTGCCAGATCGATTGCATAGTATGCATCACGTGACCGCGCGCGCTCCGGGCCGTGCGGATCAGGGCTGCCCACAATGATTTTTGCGTTCATTCTGCCGTCTTCTATGAAAGGATGGAAATTGCCTTTGGGGATTCTTTTCGAAGGCTTTAGTTCAGAAAAACGCAGAACAAACGCTGGCTTTACTAATGCATAGTATTTAGCTATAGCGCCTCCGCGCTCTTCTTTGCGTACGACATGCAGAAAGCCGAGACGCTCGAGCCGACGTATGTGGTAGTAAATTTTCTGTTCCCCCTCCCGGAGGGTCTGTGCTATCTCCTTTGGATAAGATGGCTTTTTCGCCAGTAGTGCGAGTACCCTTCCAGCGAGCGGCGTGCCGCTGTATTTTATCTCCTTTGCCGGCAAGGTCTTATTTTCGTCTACAATATACATGCTATCACTAAAAATTTATTTTTACCGTTACTACAATCTTTTTAATAAAACTATTTAAGTATAAAGTACAAAGATTGGGAATGCAACATGTTGTTCTTGCTGCGGGCATAGGCCAAAGATTACGGCCCATAACAGAGACGACGTCAAAGGCAATGATACCTCTTGCCAATAAACCGATACTTGAGTGGACGCTAGAGGCAATAGATTCCAGGGATATTATTGTTGTTGTGCGCAAAGAGCAGAAAGACATAATCGAGCATTTTAGCGGCCGCTGTGATTTCGTATATCAGGACAAGCCAGTAGGCACCGGGCATGCCCTGCTTCAGGCAAAGGATTACATAAGCAACAATTTTCTTGCCATGAATGTTGATGAATTCATAACAAAGAACGATATGAACAAGCTCAAGCAACTCAAGGAGCCGCATATTGCATGCTATCATTCAAAGACGCCGCAGAATTACGCAACGCTGGAACTGGAGAAAGGCAAAATCAAAAATATAGAAGAGAAGCCCAAAAGCCCGAAGAGCAACCTCGTCAATGCTGGCATCTACGTTCTTGATGAGCGCATTTTTCCGGCAATAGGCAGAATAAAACCCTCGCCAAGAGGAGAATTGGAAATTACAGACGCGATAAAGCTTCTAATGAACGAAACAGACATCATGCCGTTCATGCTCGAAGAATGGCAGACAATTACATATCCGTGGAACCTGCTTGACGCTAATGCATTCTTGCTCGAGCAGCACGGCTCGCAGATAGGTAATGCAGAGATACGCAGTGGCGCGGTCATTGAGGAGCCCGTTGCCATTGGGGCTAACGCCACTATCGGGCCTAACTGTTACATCCGTAAAAATTCAAGCATTGGCAGCAAATGCAAAATCGGCAACGCAGTCGAGATAAAGAATTCAATAATCATGGATAATTCGTTTGTCTCGCATTTGAGCTATGTAGGCGACAGCATAGTCGGCAGAAATTGCAACATAGCTGCAGGCAGCATATTTGCTAATCTTAGATTGGATGAAAAGACGATTGGAATGAAGATAAACGGCACTTACATCGACAGCGGTCACAAGAAGCTCGGTGGCATAGTTGGCGACAACGTCAAGTTCGGCGTCAACGTCACAGTAATGCCCGGTAAGAAAATATGGCCGAATATTATTGTGCCGCCCGGAATGACTGTCGAGGATGATATTGAAAAACAGCCAGCGCTAAAGAAAGGAAAGCGATAATTATGTGCGGTATTGTCGGCATTGCAAGCAGTAAAGAATTTTCCATCAAAGAACTGCTCCAGGCTTTGAAAAGACTTGAATATAGAGGGTATGATTCGCACGGATTTGTAACAGACACAGGAATTATCAAGAAAAAGATTGGAGAAATAAAAATAATCAAAGATAACAATAAATGTAAAGTTGGATTAAGTCATTGCAGATGGGCAACACACGGCAGAGTCAGCGAGAAAAATGCCCACCCGCATTCAGATTGCAAAAATGAGATATTCATTGTTCACAACGGCATCATAAGCAATTACGAAAAGCTGAAGAACAAATTAAAGAATCATAAATTCAAAAGTGAGACAGATAGCGAGGTAATTGTTCACTATATAGAAGAGAAGCTGAAGAAAAAGGACATGATACACGCAATATCTGATTTCTTCCGCGAGGCGCAGGGCGAGTTTGCAGTACTGCTCATGCTCAAAGGCGATGAGAAGATTTATGCATTCAAACGCGGCTCGCCGATGGTCATAGGTGTAGCAAAAGACATGAACATTATTGCAAGCGACATATATGCATTTTCTGACAAGACAAACAAGGCAATATTTTTCAATGAAAATGATCTTGCCGTTGTTTCCAATAACAGATATGAATTTTATAAGATGCCTTCAATGACCAAAGGAAAAAGAAAACTAAATACCATCCGATGGACACAAAATGAAGAAAAGCACAGCTACAAGCACTATATGATCAAGGAGATCATGGAGCAGCCGATAGCGGCAAAGCGCTTGCTGAATTCGCTGAAGAATGAACAGTCTGAAAGTCTATTGGAATTAAAGAAGCTCATTAAAAATTCAAGACGTGTTGTTTTTGTCGCATCAGGAAGCAGCTATCATGCTTCGCTGCTGGGCGTATATTTCCTTAACAAGGCAGGCATTGAGGCACACACAATAATTGCCAGCGAATTCCGCAATTTTACATTGCTAGATGAAAAAACACTGGTTATAGCCATATCCCAGAGCGGCGAGACCATGGACGTAATCGAAGCGCTGAATGGCATCAAGGCAAAGGGCGTTAAGATTGCTTCATTTGTTAATGTGCCATATTCAACTATTCAGAGGATGTCTCAGCTCTCCGTCAACATCTGCGCTGGACAGGAGATATGCGTTGCAGCGACGAAGACATTGACGAATCAGATTATTGCTTTGCTGCATCTTGCCTCGCTTTTTGGTTACAAGTCTGATATTGATAATATTCCGTCAGAGATAGGTAAATTTCTTAATAACAACGATATCGAAAAAATCGCGAAGTCATTGAAAAACCAGGAGGACATTTACATCATTGGCCGTGGCTTCGCGTACCCTGTTGCTCGAGAAATTGCATTAAAGCTCAAGGAAATACCGTACATACATGCAGAGGGCATGATGGGCGGAGAGCTAAAGCACGGGACATTGGCGCTGATAGAGAAAGGTACTCCGGTGATCGCATTAACACCAGAAAATGATAATGATATAATTTCAAACGTCAAGGAAGTAGAAGCACGCGGGGCGCGCGTCATAAGCATTGGCAACAGTGATATAAAAATTAATACAGACAACGAAGCAACGTTTGCTTTACTGGCTATAATCACTGGCCAGCTGCTTGCTTATTATATTGCGAAGGAAAAGAAATTGCCCATTGACAAGCCGAGGAACTTGGCGAAATGCGTTACTGTGAAGTAAACTATTTCCTGCGTCGCTGAAGTTTGAAAAACTTCTCTATATCTTTTACCGTGTTTGCGTCTTTAGGCGTTTTTTCGTCGCGTAGGCGCAGCAAACGCGGAAATCTTAGTGCATATCCAGATGGGTATTTAGGGCTTTTCTGTATTTCTTCATAGCCGATCTCGAGCACAATCTTTGGCATGACTTTGATAATTTTTCCAGATTCCTCAATAATTAATGGCTTTAGCTTCTTCGTTAACTCTTCCATCTGCTCCTCTGTAAGGCCTGAAGCCATGCGGCCTGTCTCCACAAAAGCAGAGCCTTTCTTCGCAGCAAGAATCATAGAACCGAGCCACTTTGCACGCTTGCCCTCGCCCCATTCTGCGCCAACAACAACGAGGTCAAGCGGCTCCAGAATCTCTTTTATCTTGAGCCAGTATCCGACGCGTTTGCCTGGCTGGTACAGCGCGTCCAGATTTTTCACTATCACGCCTTCCTGCGCAGCCTTCAGCGCAGATTTGTAGAATTTATTTGCTTCGTCAAATTCCTTTGTTTCTATATGATCAGCAAGCCTGAAACTCTTACTCTCTTTTATTATTTGCTTTAATTTTCCCCACCTTTCTTTAAGCGGACGCTGCATATAATTCTCGCCATTGCAGTAAAGCAAATCGAACAGATTTACTTGCACTGGTATTTCCTTTACCATTCGCTCTATATCGTATTTTCTCTGGATGCGGCGAGAGAGAAGCTGGAACGGCTGAGGCTTGCCGTCCTTTATAGCCAATGCCTCGCCTTCTATGATGCATTCTTTTGCCTTGACGCCTTCTTTTATCCACTCAACAATGTCAGGAAACTGGTGCGTGACGTCTTCCATCCGCCGCGAGAATATTTTTATTTGATTTCCACTCTTATGCCCTTGCAAACGAAAGCCATCGTATTTGAACTCGATTGCAGGATGCTCAAATTCTTCCATGGCTTCTTTCAATCCAGATGCGCGGTCTGCAAGCATGACGCGCACAGGACGGCCTACTGCCAATTCTGCTTTCAATTTTCCTTTCTTAGCCATCTCGGCCACAGCGCCGTAGTCACCGACAATATTGAAGACGTGCTCCACTTCCTTCGCTTCTTTGTCGAAGGCTTTGGCTATAGCATCGCGCACAATACCAGCTGCAACGCCAACGCGCATGTCTCCAAGGACTGTGCGGACAATGTACCGAGCCTCCCGGGGAGTTGCGTGCGAGAGCAGTTCGCTAACTAAAGCAATTTTGCGCGCCTGCGAGCCCTTGCCAGATATCCCAGGCAGTTTTCGCAGGTTATCGAACACATGCTGTACTGTCAGGTCCCTCCTTCCCAGCGCTGTCTGCTTTCTATGCGACGCGAAAAACTCGGCTGTTAGGCCTAGATCACCGGTCTCTTTAAATTTCTTGATCACGGCGCCCTCACTAACGCCATAGGTCTTTGCAATTATGCGCCGCAGCATTTCTCTGGCAATGCCCAGTTCTTGCTCGCCAGCTGGAAATATAACACCCATGGAAAGCGGCACTACGATTTCGAGATTATTCGAGTGTTTGTACAATTCGCTGAGAATATCACGCTTTTCCAGCTTCTTCGGCGTCGCCTCGAGCTTTTCATAGCATTTCACAAGCTCTGCATAGCGCATGATAGAAATATAGAAAGATGATTTTAAAAATAGACTTAAATATCTTCCATGAATAATTCTGACTGTATGGCAAGTTTCAAGAAGGTCGGAAACGTAAGAGGGGTTCTTGA
>CAZZNM010000052.1:0-6211 GCA_964655805.1 uncultured archaeon | reverse complement strand
TCAGACGGCAAATCTTTCTATGCTCTGAAGAACGTATCACTGAACATAGAGCAGGGCGAGATCTTCGCGCTGGTCGGGCCTAACGGCTCCGGCAAGACCACGCTTATGAACATCATAACCGGTGTACTCATTCCTGAATCCGGCTATGTTAAGATAATGGGCACAGATGTCCAGAAGGACCGCAGCATTGTCGAGCGAATAAGCCTTGTTTCTTCGGGCACGCGGTTTCACTGGGCACTCAATACAGGGGATGTGCTAAATTTCTTTGGACGGGCATATGGCATCGAGCCCTCCGAGCGTGAGAAAAGAATAAAGCATTTGACTAAATTCTTCGACCTGCGCAAAATACTTGACAGGCGCTTTGACGCGCTCTCTACAGGCGAAAGAGTACGGTTAGTTTTCGCCAAGTCGCTGCTCAATGAGCCCCAAGTGCTTTTAATGGATGAGCCAACGCTTGGACTGGACCCGGACATGGCATTGCGTCTTCGTGCAGAAATAAAGCGGATAAACAAGAAATTCGGCACGACGATATTCCTGACGAGCCATTACATGAAAGAAATTGAGAATCTATCAGGTCGTGTTGCATTTATCTATAAAGGTCAGATAAAAAAGATTGATAAAACGAAGAATGTGGGAGATATAGAAAAATATTTTATAAGAACTCTCAAAAAATTGGAGGCAGAAGAATGAGGCTACATAAAATCTTTGCATTGCTTTACCATGACGCGCTTGTGTTCTCGCGCGTCAAATGGCGGTTGGTCGAGACATTCTATTTTCCGATAACGTCCATTATAATCTGGGGCTTCTTTGCGCTATATATGAAGCAGTTCGCGCTAGAAGCCGGGCTAATGGTCCTTGCGCTCAATATTTTCTGGAACTTCGCCTACATCGCACAGAGCAACACAAACATGCAGATGATGGAGGATACGTGGAGCGGAAGCTTGAAGCAAATCTTCCTCTCCGGAATAAATGAATTCGAGTACCTGGTGGCGCGCATTATATTCTCGACCATAGTTTCAATTGTAGTGCTCGTGCTACTTGTCGCAGTATCCTTTGGCTTCGGGCTAAGCATTATAACGACGCATTTAGGTCTTGTCATATTGCTGTTTGCCATGACGCTGCTGGCATCCATAGCCATGTCAGTGCTCGTAGCCGCAATAGTCATCACAATGGGCAAGGAATACGGCTTCCTAGCGTGGACAATACTACAGTTGTTTATATTGCTTTCTGCGCCCTTTTTTTCAGTTGATGTCTTTCCTGAGCCGCTGCGCGCAATATCCGCTGTCATGCCTTATACGGCAATATTCGAGAACGCAAGGAGCTTGGTAATCAATGGCACGACCAGTAATCCTCTGCTCATAATAGGTATAGAAATAGCATTAATCTATCTTATAATCTCGCTGCCCTTGTACAAGCTGGCATTTGACCGCGCGCGGCGGACGGGATATCTGGTCAAGCTGACGTAATCGGCCATTTCAGACCGTATTTTTCCATTAGAGAGCTGTAACGGTCCTGTATTCTACGCATAACTTCGCTGGAATCGGCTCCAGGTATTCCTTGAGACATTCTGGATATTGTGTTCAATCCGCTCAATATATATTCGTTGAAAAGATTCTGCCTGCTTTGAGGTGTCATTTTTTCCAAGGCACGATCTAAATCCGAGACGAATGTCCTTAGGACATTTCCAATTACTCCAGAATCAGAACTTCTGTAACCCCCCATGCTACTTCTTGGCTCGATAAGGATTAATTCTTAAGCTTCCTCTTCAGCTGGCATTTCTTTCTCTGGCTCATAACCAAAGTCTTCCGGCTTCATGGTGAATTTCTCGCCACGCTTTTCGACAATGGCTCTAGCAAGTATCCAATAAACAAGAGCGAGTGATTTCTTGCCCTTGTTGTTGCAAGGCAGTATAAAATCGATATATGCCGTGTCGTTGAACGTGTCGGACAAAGCTATTATTGGTATGCGTATCTTTGTGGCTTCTTTTAGTGCCTGCTTGTCGCTGGCTTGATCGGTAACTACGATGACGTCTGGCTCGAAGAATCCCTTGAACGTTGGGTTTGTTAGCGAGCCCGGCATGAATCGGCCAATAATGCTTCGTGCGCCTATTGCTTCCGCAAACTTCTTTGCGGGCTCCCTGCCGATGTCCTTGTAGCACACAACAAGTATATTCTTGTAGCTTGCCAGCATGCCTGCTGCCTGGTCGAGCCGCCTGTCCAGTGCGCTGATATTAAGCACAGCCAAGCCAGACGGCCTGATCTTGTAAATAAACTTCTTCATTTTCGCTGTCTTTGATGTCATGCCTATGTGAACGCCTGCAGACAAGTATTTTTCCCTGGGCACCAATAGTCGCTCCTTTCTCGGTGGCATAAGTATCCAGTAATCCTTGATAACAAAACTTTAAAAGTGAACTTAGAAAAAATAAAGCTACTCGGCCTTCTTTGGCAGCCGGCGCTTCACTGTGATTGGCAGAACATTCTTCTCATACTCGGCTTTTGCTATTTCTATCGGGCTATGTTCCTTGGTCTTCAGCAGGATGGGCGCGCCCATGGCTATCTGTAGAGCCCGAGCAGATATTATTCTTGTTTTCTCGAATCTAGTGAGTTTCTCGTAGACAAAGGGCATTCTGCCACCTTTTGTGAAGAATGATGAAAATCATCCAATATATTTTATGTCTTCCTTGCCTTTCGGCAGTTCCTGCAATACCTTCTTATGTATCTTCTCAGTCTTTTTAATCCTTTCCTCCATCTCTTTTATAGTTTTCTCCAGCTTGGAAAGGTCGACCTTTACATTCAATATCTTTGTAAGCACGTGCAGCAGCGCGTCCGCCGCTTTTGGGTCGGTCATCAGCGGAAGCCCTAGGGTCTCGCCCATTAAGCAGATGCCCGGTATGTTCTTATTTTTAGCAAGGCCGATAAGCAAGCCAGATGCGCCCATTATCGTGCCTATCTGATGCTCCTTGCCAAAGTCTACATTGAATTTCTCGTACTTCTTGACCATCTGCTTGTCATTAACCGCGCCAATGACGCGGGGCTCTTCCACAACCTTGCCCTCTGCAAAGCCGCCGAGCGTTATTATCTCTTTCACGCCCAGCTTTTCAGCGAAATCCAGTATCTTCTCGCATACCTCGTAGTGCCCCTCAGGCGATATGCTCTGCGTATCGCCGGTAAGCACTACAAGATTATTTCTGTAATAGAACTCGCACTTGAGCATGGTTGCAACAGAATCCTCATTTATAAGAACCAGCGGCAGGAAATGCGGCGAGTAAAGCTCTGCAAACTTCTTCATCTTCAGTTCATTTACTAGATAGCCAGCTGCAACACGGCCAACGTTGCCGATGCCCGGCAGGCCTTCAACAAGTATAGGATTTCTTAATTTTACTTTCTCAAATACATTTATTTTGCTTTCCATAGTGTACTCTTCATCCGAAGCTGTATTTATTCTTTACGGGAGTAGAAACCGTTCCAATAAGCTACCCTTCCAGTAAGCCACCTTTGGTGGCTTCGCTGACTTGGTAGCTTCCTACGCTGGTTTCTCTCCCTGTACCCTCATTTCCTTTTGGATAATATTATTTCTGTAGTTTTCTTTTCCAAGTGAAACAAGCTACCATAGGTAGCTTCCTGCCGTTTGGATTTTCTTTTACAAAAGAAAAGGCTTTTTTGCTTTTAGCGCCCGTCTGTATTTGCCGTACTTGTCAGAAAGAGAAAACTTAGGAGGGTGCACGCTCACTGTTTTTGTGCAGCACCCATCTTGGAGGGTATACTTCCTGCATTTTGGGCATTTTAGTATCATATGTGAAGCACTTTTCCTTTATTTGGCACCGCATTATCTGTTGCATCAGACCTCGAAAGCAGAAGATGCAGTATTTCTAACCCATCTCGTTCTTGCACCGTGTGGTAAATTCTTTCAAGCGTATTTATTACAGTTATTGGAATTCTCCCTTCCAGATAAAGAGATACAAATTCCTGATTAGTATACCTTAGATCGTTTTCTAAAAGGGCGCCAAGATACCGAACTTTTTCCTCGATCTCGCATTTGGGATAAGTCTTTGCTTCACAGGTGCGCATAATAAGAAATAATCAACTATATCTTTTAATGTTCAATAATCTCGTAGCGTATCTCTGCATCGCCTGACAGGTTTTCCAGCGCCTCGGCAAAATGCTTTCTGCCCTGCTTTGCGTTTTTTGTCTTGTACCTGACAAGGTACTCGGGCGCTGCTATATATCTAACTTCGAGGCCATTTTTCTCAACCTCGCCCAGAATGCCCTTAATGACGTTTACGCCGCCTGGCTTGAGGGTCTTGACAAACAGCCTGGCTTTGAACACGAATTCTTTCTGTGTTATGCTCTTTTCCGCGACTTCCTTGATCACTGTTGCCCATTGCTGCGGTATGCCGCGCTCGACAATGTTATGCGTCATCGATTTTCTGAAGCCCTCATATATCGTGCCAAATTTCTCCTGGAGAATATAGCCAGCCTCTTCGTACGCCTCTTCCAACGTCTTGTCGAGCTGCTTCGCAGCCAGCTCGAGCATCTTTTCCGCCTTCTCTTCAAAGTTGCTTTCCCTTATCTTGTCATTCCGCTGCTTCTCGTCGACGCGCTTCAGCGACAAGCTTATGTTGTTTCCGTCTATGCGGGTGACCTTTGCTACAACTGTCTGGCCAATCTTTACGTGATTGCGTATGTCGCGGACCCACCCGCTGCTCACCTCTGATATATGGACCATGCCCTCTATGCCGTATTCCTGCAGCCGTAGGAATGCGGAGTGGGGGTTTATATTTTCGACTTTGCAAATCACGAGCTCTCCGCTGCCAGGCATTCCGCGCTTTTTTACCATATCAGTAACTGAAAGAATTGAAAGTTTAAGAAGATTAGATAGGTGGCGCTTGAATAGGGCATCTTTTGACAACCATTTCGAAGTCGTCCGGATTTATTCCAAACATGCCAACAGGGTAAATTACAGAACTTCTTTGTGGTTCTAGGTGTTCTCTATTTGGATTACAAACTGCAAAGAACATTGTTTCATATCCCGATGATTGATAGTGATCTAATAACGCTCTAATAGGCAGTCGTTTACCATCTTGTATATGCGCTCCCCATCCAATGTCATCGTATTGATTTCCGTGTCCGTTAAACGCACAAACTCTTGTTTTTGACATTAAATCTCTTACGTCTTCAGGCAACCCGTTTGGCCATGCTGATGCAAGAATATATTCGAAAGCTTCGTTTGCAAATTCTGCTTGCGTTGGATATTGTGGACGAAATCTTGGGACTTGTGTAGCATAATCTCCCCAATATCGTCCATACATCTCCCGTGTAAGATATAAATCTGCTCTCAAAGATTGAGCTGCAGCATCACAATATCTAATCAGTCTTAGACCTCGGATCTCAATGATTTCAGGATCTTTTTCTTGGATCATTGTTTAGAGAAATAGTAGCAATGTTTTTAAGCTTGGGACTCATCAAAAAGAAAAGGCCTACTTATCTAATACCTGTATCACTTTGCCCTTGAGATTGACAACGCCGCCTGTGGGCTCAGCCAGAATATCGCCGCAGACCAGGCATTTTACAGTGCTAGCAGCGCGGTTGAATGTTATCTGCTCGTTCCTGCACTTGTTGCACTTGACCTTCAGGAACTTGCTCTCCGGCTCGCGTTTCATGGCTTTAGCTTTCGCTGCAATGTTTAAATACATTTGCAAGAGTTTACATTATCGGATGATGGTATGAACGTACCTGAATATGTCGGAAAGGCCGGAAGATATTTGTCAGAACATCCAGTCTCCACAACAACATCTGCTGGGACAGTTGCATCACTTGGATTTGCTGTATACGGGCTGGCCGGCGGAAATTTCTATCTGACTTTTGGCGGAGGAATGGGAATCTTAGCAGGTATTGCAGCTACATACGGAGTACGCCGCGGAGAAGAAATACTAAACAGGTTCAAATAATAATCATAAAGATCAAGGTGGACAAAATATGAAACCAGATGAAATCCTAGAGCTTGTCGAGGCAGCGCGGGAAACAGGCAAAATTCGCAAGGGTGTTAACGAGACGACGAAGGCATTGGAGCGCGGCATCGCTAAAGCCGTCGTGGTCGCAGAGGACGTTGACCCGCCTGAGGTTGTGATGCACTTCCCTCTTCTATGCGACGAGAAGAAAGTGCCATTGCTCAAGGTGCCGAGCAAGAACGAGCTTGGCCGTGCCGCAGGCAT
>CAZZNM010000051.1:2293-6350 GCA_964655805.1 uncultured archaeon | reverse complement strand
GATAAAGCCAAGACAATGCAGGCCGCAATAAAGTCAGCAGCAACAAATACCAGTGTTGGTGTTCCTGAGAGAAACGAACAGGTAAGGAGAATACTTGAGAGGGATCCTGAAACAGGGCTTAGAGTTTTGGCTGCATCAAGCGGCCCCCGGATAGACAGCTACCTCAGGGACCAGCAGCGTAATCTAGGACTCCAGATAACATATACAGCAAGTGCAAATGTCCAGAAACTTTTGGCTAATGGTATTGTTAGTGGACTTTCTGGAAATATTCCATCAGCCATTGGAAACCTTGCAGCTGCCTATTTTGTTACAGAAGCAACAAAAAGTGTATTAGGAGGATTAGGGACAGGTCAGGGTTCTTCTAGTCCAAGTTCGATACTTTCTCAGACCGATTACGACAGAATGAGAAGATACGGGTTAGCAGCAGACGCTGATGGCACTCTAGTGTTCACAGGAGATGGTTATATGAAAAGATTCCCATCTACATCCGAGGCTGATAGATATATTAAAGAGCAACTGGATAAGCGCGAACAGGAGACTAGAAGAGTTGGAAACGAAAGATTGCAGATAGAAACCCAGCAAAGATTGCAGCAGGATCCTTCTTATAATCTATGTAAGAGTCTCACGTTGTGTAAATAGTTATTATAAATTCTTTCTTCGACAAAGCAAATAATGCGCATCGAAAATCTTGCTTTGCCGCAGCCGATCATTGATGTGCTAAAGCAAAGCGGCATCGAGAAGCTCAATGAGCCGCAGGTACTCGCGCTGAAAGCAGGGCTGCTCGATGGCAAGAATCTGGTTGTCGCGTCGCCCACTGCAAGCGGCAAGACGCTTGTTGCTGAAATGGCTATAATCAGGAATTTTCTGAATAACAAGAAAAGCGTATACATTGTGCCATTGAAAGCACTGGCCAGCGAAAAGTATCATGAGTTCAAGGAAAAGTATGGCAAGCTTGGCATGAAGATAGCCATTTCGCTGGGTGATTTAGACAGCAGTGAGGAATGGCTGGGAAATTATGACCTGATAATCACGAGCAACGAGAAGATGGACTCGCTGCTCCGCCACGGCGCGCGTTGGGTGCGGGAAATATCGCTTGTTATTGTCGATGAGGTGCACATGCTCAACGATGTTGGCCGCGGGCCGACTCTGGAGATAGTTGTCACACGCTTGCAGAGCATGAATCCGCAGATTATTGCTTTATCTGCGACTATCAGGAATGCAGAAGAAATAGCAGACTGGCTGTCAGCTGAAATAGTCAAAAGCGACTACCGCCCGATTAAACTGAAACACGGCGTGTACTATCCGAATGAGCTTTACTTTGTTGATAGCAACCATGAATTTCCGGAAGGCGACAGCGAAATACTGCTCTGCAAGGATACTATTGCACGCGGCAAGCAGGCGCTGTTCTTTACGTCTACTAGAAAAGGATCTGAAGCTTTATCAGAAAAATTGACAAAGGCAACTTCAAAATACCTGACAGAAGATGAAAAAAAGAAATTAAGCAAGGTATCAGAAGAAATTATCCATGCGCTGCATTCACCAACAAAACAGTGCAAGCGGCTTGCGCAAAGCGTGAAGCATGGTGTGGCTTTCCATCACGCAGGGCTTGTTGCAAAACAGCGCAAGATCGTAGAAGATGCTTTTCGCGAGGGGACAATAAAAATGATTACTGCGACGCCAACGTTGGCATATGGCCTAAATCTGCCGGCATGGCGCGTCTTCGTTCGTGATGTGAAGCGCTACAGCGGTTACGGCTCTGCGTTCATCCCGGTACTGGAGATGCAGCAAATGTTCGGCAGAGCTGGGCGGCCAAAGTATGACAAGGAAGGCGAAGCGATAATAATAAGCAAGGGCAAGCACGAGGCGCGCGAGCTCTGGGAGCGCTACATCGATGGCGAGCCAGAGCCCATATATTCCAAGCTATCAATAGAAAGCCAGCTGCGCAGGCACCTGCTCGCGCTTATAGCCAGCGAAGTTATTACGAACAAGATGCAGGCAGAGGAATTTTTTGCTAAGACGTTTTTCGCTTTCCAGTATGGCAACACGGACGAAGTCATGAAGAAGGTGGACAAGATTCTTGCAGAGCTCAAGGCATACAATTTCATAACAATCGGGAGCAGCAAATTCATAGCAGACGAATTTATTCCTGCTTTTGAGTTAGGTACTGAAGAATTAAGAGCAACAAAAATTGGCAAACGTGTGTCAGAACTTTACGTAGATCCGCAGTCAGCTAACAATATAATAAAAAATCTTTTAGCGAAAAACGATATAGAATATCTGCTGACTGTAAATAGCTGCGCCGAAATGCGGCCTTTGCCAAGAGTGAAGCAGAGCGAAGCAGAAGATATAGAAGAACTTCTAATAAGCATGAAACTTCAGTCGCCCGATGTATGGGATGTCGATTATGAAGATTTTCTTCAGGCATTCAAATTTTCCCTGCTGCTCCAGGACTGGATAAGCGAGATTGGTGAGGACAAGCTATTTGACAAATACGGCGCAACCCCGGGCGAACTTTACAACAAGATAACAAACGCAGAATGGCTGCTTTATTCAGCCAGCGAGCTGGCATTACTACTGAACAAAAAGGATGTTGCAACAAGATTGCGCAAGCTGCAGCTGCGTGTCAAGCATGGCGTGCGCGAAGAGTTGGTAAAATTAATTAGAGTAAAGGGGATAGGTCGTGTTCGTGCAAGATTATTATATAAAAATGGAATAAAAGATACATTAATGCTACGAAAAGCAAGCGACGTGCAACTGGAAAAGATACTAGGAAAGAAAATCACCGCAGAAATCCGGCGCAATATGCAGGAATCGCTTGAGCGCAAGATGCGCTACGTCAAGCACAAGGAGAAGTATGGGGAATAGCTATTATATCTAATTTCTATTTTTATAATTATAACCCAATAATTTCGACGTGGGCTCGTAGCTGTGCTTGGCTCCGGGTGAGCCCACTTTCTCTTTAAGATTAACAGCCTAGTTAGAATAATGTTCTACGTCTATGTTTTGAAATGTAAAGACGGCTCATTATACACAGGGTACACTGACAATCTGAGGATAAGACTGAGGCTGCACAATGAAGGAAAAGCCTCAAAATATACAAGAAGCAGGCTTCCGATTGAGCTTGTTGCACAATGGCCTTTTTCAAATAAGTCAGATGCCATGAGATACGAGGTCGCGTTCAAGTCCCTGCCAAGAACATCAAAGATGAAGCGATTGCAGGAAAGTGTTATGCGATCTAATTAGTGGTTTTTAAATCTAAACTTCTGTATATTCCTAATCGTTACGGCTCGTAACGATATTTGGTTGATTGTTTAGTCAAATTACGTATGTAATGCGTGAGTGATTTTTTATGGAACATCTTGCTATCATGAGAAAATCTTGGGGTTTGACAGCAAAAATTCTTGCAGGAAAAAAGAAAATCGAATCCAGATGGTACAGCACAAAATATCCGCCCTTCGGTAGGATTAAGGTTGGAGATTTCGTATATTTCAAAGATTCTGGAGATTCCGTAACTATCAAAGCAGAAGTTTCTAAAGTGAAGCAATTTTCTGATCTGACTTCTGACAAAGTGAAAGCTCTTCTTGACAAATATGCAGAACTTGATGGAATTGAGAAGCACGAAATTGAAAAATATTTTGAAATGTTTAGGAATAAAAAATATTGCATTCTGGTTTTCCTGAAGAATCCAGTTCCGGTTAAGCCATTTAAGGTTAATAAAAAAGGGTATGGAATGATGTCGTCTTGGATTTGTGTTGAAAAAATAAACGACATCAAGGAAAATTGAATAGGGCTCGTAGTCTAGCTTGGTAGGATTCCGGCTTTACGCGCCGTTTCTGCGTCGCGTGCCGAACGGGAGCCGGTGGCCTGAGTTCAAATCTCAGCGGGCCCATTTAACAAACCATTACTTCCCGCTCTTCGCAATATCCGCCAGCTTCGCGCGCTCCTCGATATCAGAGAGCATCTCAAAGACGCGGGTGACTGTAAGCTTGCGGCGCTTGATAATGTCCATGACTTTCTTGGGTGTCATCTTCCTGCCGCGGCCGGCCATGTGCTTGAA
>CAZZNM010000051.1:0-2193 GCA_964655805.1 uncultured archaeon | reverse complement strand
GTGCTTTCCTTTGTTTTTGTCAGCTCGTCTATGCTCTCTGGAAGGCCCTTTGTCTTGAAGAAGCGCGCACCGCCTTTGATTGATGCACTAAAATAAAATAGGCCTTTCTGGAACTCGCTGATCAAGAGCACCATGTCTTCGTCCTGTATGCGCTGAATGCGCTCATTAAGGAACTTGTTCACGTCCTCTCTCCAGTCTTCGCCGCTGGTGCGCAGTACGTAATCATACTCGAGCTTTGGCTTCAGCATGCCCATTAGAAAGCTTATCTCAGCATCGTAGCGGTCCTTGCCGATCATTATTGCCCGGACAAATTGGTCCCAGACGGCCGTGCCTTGCAACTTCTTAACAGGGCTTTTCTTAACTAACGCGAGCAACTGCTCAAAGCCGTCAGGTAGCTGCATCTGTAATAAAGGACGCGTTTTATTGATAAAGCTTTGACCAAAATACTTATGCAAGGGCCCGTAGTCTAGCTTGGTAGGATCCAGCCTTGGGGTGGCTGTGGCCTGAGTTCAAATGCGCTGCTGAAAACAAGTTTCACAGGCTTTTTCAGCAAGGTTGAAAATCTCAGCGGGCCCATGCATCTTTTTAATTGCATGAAATGTCAAAGCTTTCAATATTACACTTTTCTCCCAAATGTCATGAATCCCGTGTGAGGAATTCTGGAATTTTACATCAGTTCTCTTCCAGAAATTCAAGAGTCCTGTCGTAGGGCTCTGGGCTGATGTTCCAGAACCCCTTGAAAGGATTAGCGAGATCAGAGATTATGTACATAATAGCAGACACCGCCGTCGACGCAAGAAGTATCACAAGCATGAACAGGAATTTGTTCGTTATGCCCGTGAAATAGAAGCCTGCAACGATGGAAAACGACAAGAATAATATCAGATAAATCTCGAGTTGGGGCATGCTTGCTTCCAAAAGGCCGCGTCTCCTTGCCCTTGCGTTTGCCGAGCTTCTCAGGGCATCGATAATGTGGCTTGAAATTATCTTCTTCGTCTCGATGTTTTTGCCTTTTATGGAGATTTTTCCTGGTATGGAAAAGAGTTCCCTGAATCTTTGCGATGCTTCTTTCTGGGCTCCTTTACCATCTTCGTAAAGTCTTTTCTTAGCCGCGGTGCAATAAGACATTATTTTTTCTCTGACGTGATCCTTCAGTCTTTTGTCGTCCATTAGAAGCACCAATGAATATGTATTTCTCAGGGCAATAGTCTCCTTGTTCATCTCTTCCGTTAGATTGCCGATGCGCGACGCCGCCTCGAATATAACAAAAGCTGCTGTTATAGCGTAAATCACTCCCATAACACTAAGAAAGACTGACACACCAGTAACATCGGAAGAAGAAATAAAGCCAGTTATATAATCAAACGCATAAAAGGACATAATCAAGTTAGCAACGATGAAAAATAACAGCATATACGATGTATTCATCAAGTTATTTATTCCGTCCAACGTTTTAAATCTTCCGTCCGAATGTCATGAACCCCGTATGGCTGATCTCTGAGTATTTCGGGTGCGTAAAGCCCCTTGTGTCTATCTTCCAGTCGCGCACAACGCACTCGATGGTGCGCATCTGGACAAAGCGCGGTTCCATCTCCTTGACAACGCGTTTTTGCTGCTCTATGTGTGGCGAATAGACAACTAGCCAGCCGCCAAGCTTCAGTGCCTTGTGGCATTTCTTTACGATTTTTTCTGCGCCCTGCATATCTAATGTGATTAAATCCAAGTTCTTCTCTGTGAATCTGCTCACATCCTTGTTTTTTACAATTACATTACTTAGATTAGAAAATCTTGCGTTATGCTCGATATTCTTTGCAAACTCCTTCTTTTTTTCATAGGCGGTTACTTTGCCTGGAGCAACAATATTGGCAATAAAAAGCGTGAGGAAGCCAGATCCGCCGCCTGCGTCCAAGCACTGCCACCCGCTGCGCGCACCGGTAATAGCTATAATCTGCGCAGCGTCCTTCGGTAGCACGACCTGCGGCCCGCGCCGCGCTTTTCTGAGGTAATCGAGCATCGTCGGCTCGACCACAGAAAAGACATGACCAGAGCTTGATTTTATCGTTTTTCCTATTTTCGCTTTCGCTAAATCGACTACGCCATACTGCGATGAAAATTTCTTTTGATCCGTGTCGATCAGAAACGAGGCTTCCTTGCTCAGCAAAAGAATTTTTGTCATATCACATTCATTTTAAT
>CAZZNM010000050.1:0-6417 GCA_964655805.1 uncultured archaeon | reverse complement strand
TATGTTATACTTTATATAACATGTGATATAACATGAAGGCTGTTACACGGGCAAGAAAAATAGGCGGCTCTATAATGGTTACAATACCGAAGGAAATCGTGAAGGAAGAGGCGATAAAAGAAGGTCAAATAGTCGAAATAGAAATAAAAAGGATTATAAAATCTGGATTTGGTATTGCAAAAGGTATCGGGCCATACAAACATGAAAAGTTGAGTGACTTTGATTAGAGGCGATTCTAATCAAATATATTATTGACACCTGGGCTTGGATAGAGTATTTAGACGGGACAAAAAAGGGTGAGAAAGTAAAGGAAATAATAGAAAATGCCGAAAATCAGATTTTCACAAACTTTATTGTCCTTACAGAAGTAGTAAGTGTCTCAAAAAGAAAGGATAAGGACTATGATACTATTTCAGATACAATTCTGTCCTTATCAAAGATATTCTATGATGACGTCCAGTTTTTTATAGAAGTAGGTCTATTGCATGCAGAAATAAAACAGAAGATTAAAGACTTTGGCCTAGTTGATGCATTTGTTCTTGCTGCGGCACGAAAACTAGACGCAAAAATATTAACAGGCGATCCACATTTCAAGAATTTTAAAGAAAGTATAATGTTATAATTGCTATGTTCATTACTGCCAAAATCAAGACATATCAGAAGAAATTCAGTATCGAAAAAAAGAATGATGTCTGGATCATTTCTGTCACATCACCGCCTGAGAAGAACAAGGCCAATATCGAGATAATCAAAGAACTGTCAAGGCTCTACAAGAGCGCCCGAATAGTTTCTGGACATAAATCCAGCAGGAAGAGGATTGAACTAGGCAAATGATTTAAATATTAATTAACCAGCATAGTGATTATCATGGCTAAAGAAAAGAAGCTCAAAATCCTCGCAGCGAGCGACCTGCATGAAGACAGAAGGGCAGTAGAACGCTTGGCTGAGAAAGCAGAAAAAGAAAACGTCGATCTTGTTATAATCTGCGGCGATATCACTTATTTCGACAACGAATGGCGCGGCATGATCGGTCCCTTCCTCAAAAGAGGCAAAGAGGTGCTATTTGTGCCGGGCAATCATGAAAGCATAGCGACTACGGCGCTACTTACAGAAAAATACGACATAAAAAACCTGCAGAATTACTCGGTCAGCTTAGGCGACATCGGCATCTTCGGCTGCGGCGGCGCGAACGTGGGGCCGAACATCATGAGCGAGCGCGATATACATGATTATCTGAAAAAAAATTTCCGCTACATCAAGGACAAGAAAAAGAAGGTCATGATAACGCACATGCACCCGCACAACAGCATGGTCGAGAAGCTTTCTTTTCCAGGCAGCAAGGCCGTTCGCAAAGCGATAGACGAGTTCCAGCCAGACCTGCATATATTCGGCCACATACACGAGACAGAAGGGCTGGAAGAGGATTTTGGCAAAACGAAAAGCATATGTGTCGGCAAGCACGGCAAGATAATCAGCATCTAATTCTCGGCTTTAAATACATATTATACATAGAATACATATGGCACATATAACACTAAGCATACCTGATGAGCTCTATGAGGAGATGAAGAAGCACAAGGAGATAAAGTGGAGCGAGATAGCGAGGAGGAGCATATCTGAAAAGCTTGATAGCATGAAGGGCGTTGTTAAAGGTTCTGATCTCTTCAATAAGCTCCCTGAAGAAACGAAGGAGGGGATAAGAAAAATATCTAAGCTTTCGAAGTCTGACTGGAAGAAATATCATAAAACAATGAAGGCTAAAGAATGGAAGAAATCGAAATCATTGATGCAAGCTTATTGATCGAAAAGAAGTCCGGATTCACAACAATTTTCAGTATTATAGAATATCCACCTGCTGTCAAAGATTGCAATATTCTATTCCCTGACGAGGATGATTACAAAAAGGCATTGGATATTTCATGGAAATTAAGAGAAGTCGGAAAACCTGTTGGGGCAATCGATATACTTATCGCAAGCATGTGTATAAACAGGACAATAAAAATTGTCACAAAAGATCGAGATTTTGAATCCATAAAGTTTGTCGAACCTAAATTTAAGCTGGAGATAAAGAAATAACATTGTCTAGCAATATCCGCGATTTTTGAACTGCTCGACTTCTCTCTCATGGGCCCTAGTTGCTTCTTCGAAGGTGTCAAATTTTCTGGTTCTAAAATCATCGTTGTGCATGACACCAAGAAAATACCTGCCTGAAGGCAAACAATCTACCGCCTATTCCAACCCTTGATCTCCATAATGTCAGACCGAGAAGCTTCAACGGCTTTGACATAACAACATAGGGCAAATTATCGCTCGTCCGAAGTGTATGTAGCAAATACTTTAATGCCTTTCCTCCCAACTTATTATTATGCTGGAGAAAATATTCGAGGAATTCAACGAAAAGCACGTGACAAAGGCCAAACTTTTGTCTACGTCAGAAAAATCATTAGTCGTCGAGATGACAGGCAAATCAGAGGCAGACATAGAAAAAGACATGTATGCCCTGCGCTCGCTAATCGAGCAGGTCATTAATGATTCTGTCCTGATTCAGAGTATCAAGAAATCTGGCAATACATTCGCTATAAAATTCAGCATCGAGAAAAGCCCAGCAAATGATATTCTTGAGATATTAAAGCGCTACGATGAAGGCACAGAATCCAGAAAATTCATTCCAGAGGAATAAGACTTCAGGGTTGTTCTGGGAATACCGGATAGAATTCTCTTCTCACGTATTTCTCGGTGGTAAAGAATTTCACGGGATGCGCGGCAATATAAGCTAGGGCAGCAGGCAAATATACGTGAAGCCCTTCCTTCTGATTCGAATTCCATATATCTTTGAGCTATATCCGGATATCGTTCTGCGCGAAGGTCATCAGACGTGACATGTTTTTCTATGCAATACTGAAGAAAATACCTAGAAGAGCTTAGCAACCTATATGCGCCAAAAACATCTTTCGGATACACATCAATATTAGGGTTGGATTAATTTTAATCCCTTCTCTTGGCTCAGTGAAGCCTATTTTCTAGATTTTTAATCCCTTCCTGCGCAAATCTTACTATGGGCTATATCTACCTGTATGTGGGCACAGGCGCTGGCAAGACAGTCAATGGCTTAGGCCTTGCACTGCGCAGCGTAGGCCATGGCCGCCGCGTCGTGATTGTGCAATTCATGAAGTCCTGGACAAACACAGGCGAGTACAAGATAATGAAAAAATTGCGGCCAAAGTACAAAATATATCTTTTCGGTCGCAAGGGCTGGATAAACTTCAAAAACCCTGCAAAAGAAGACAAGGCACTAGCTAAAAGGGCATTGCTGTTCGCACAAAGTCAAATGAAGAAAGCACCGCACCTTCTGTTTCTTGATGAACTGGCATTAGCTGCAAATTATAATCTAGTAAGTAGAACTGATGTTATGCGTGTTCTTCGAAGGATCCCAGAAAAAACAGATGTTGTCATAACCGGCCGCTACTGCCCGAAATGGCTGCTCGCGCGCGCGGATTTTGTCAATGAAGTAAAGGATGTGAAAGCGCCCGAGAAGCCTGTGTTCAGGAAGGGGATAAATTATTGATTCCTGAAATACTTGGCAAGAATCTTCTTGTTCTTCTCGCGCCATGTTACTCTTCTTCTGAGTCGCTCAAATGATCTGCTCACAGTCATCTTGTAGTGCACAGGATGCGACTTGAAAAATTTCCTTAATTGATTTTCATCATCTTTGGTTACATATGAGCTGATGAAATATTCTATCACGTGCAGGAAGATCCTTCCGCTTTTCTTGTAGGACTCGAGTTTTTTCCAGTTTTTCTTGACCCACTTGAATAGGACCTCTCTTGAATGCGGGTTTGCTGCTACAGAAGCTACAACAATAACAATGTCTTGTCTTCTTACTTTATCTGTAAGAGAGAGCTCAAGGAACCTTTCAATCAGTTTCGGGTCCTTGAACTGGCCTAATGCCATCAGAAGCGCCCTTTTCTCCTCAGGGATCTGCGTCTTCAGATATAAATCCAGCATTTTTCCGTATACCTTTTCATTGCCTCTTGCAGCTGTTATTAAAAATATTGGTGATTTTATATCGGGATGCAATTCTACCAAATTTTTCAGATATCCATTGAATTTCTCTTCCACAGTTCTCAGCACTTCAGGGTCTTCAGCAAAGCCCAGGTACCTTATTGCAAGCTCCCTAAGCAAGGTGTCTTTCTGGATTTCGCCGCTTCTTGGCGCCCAGCCAAGTTTATTAAGAATTTCTTTGGAATTTTCTTTTTGAATGTTTTTGAATTTTGGCCACACACCCTTCCAGAAATTCTCCATCGAAAATGCAAAGTAAATACTGCGCATGCTGCTGTATATGCTGCTGAGAACAAGATAGCTGTCTTCCCTGCTGTATGCCTTGATAAAATCCAGATATCTGTCTAGAGTGATTTCTCCGTTGCGGCAGAGCTTGAAGAGATCATTCTGGACGCCCCATCTGTCAGAAGGATCTAGAATATTTCTGGAAACCAGATTTTCCAATTTTGCAAGATTATCTTCAGGATACTTCACCCTGTAAAATCCTGTCTGGCCATAGTTTATCTTGAACCAGTCTGCCGCAAGCGGTATTTCTTTTTTTGCTTTGCCCAGAAGTTCTATAATCTGCTTATCGTTTGTTTTGATTATGAGGGGTATCATCCAAGTTGTTTTGTCTTTGTAATTGAATACGAATCTTCTTTGTTGCAAAACTAACTTATTATAATTCATCATTGCTTCCACAATAGGATAGCCGGCCTGATTGACCCAGCTTGCAGCCACGTCTTTTATCGGCTTCTTTGATGCGCGGGCCAAGTGATTCCACAAGTCCTGCGACGTTGCATTGCCATACTTATAAGCTGAAAGATAACTGCTAATGCCCTTTCGGAATGTCTCTTCGCCCAGATAGCTTTCAAGCATGCGCAGTACGCTGCCGCCCTTTGAATAGCTGATGGCGTCGAATATCTCCTCTATCTGGTGAGGGTCTTTTACTTCAACCTCTATTGGATGCGTGGTCTTCAGCGAGTCTTCATCAAAGGCATGATCTGTCTCACTGTTTATAAAATCCTCCCAGACCTTCCATTCAGGAAAGAAATGATCGACGGCCTTATAGGCCATGTATGTTGCAAAACTCTCGTTCAGCCAAAGGTCATTCCACCAGCGCATTGTCACTAAATTGCCTGACCACTGATGCCACAATTCATGGGCAATAATCATTGCTATGCGTTTCTTTACCGCTACTGACGTCATCTTAGGGTCGAATAGAAGATACAACTCCCTGAACGTTACAGCTCCCCAATTCTCCATGGCGCCAGAAGCGAAATCCGGCAGTGCTATCATGTCCAGCTTCGGTAGTGGATAAGGTATTCCTGAATATTTCTCAAAGTACTGGAGGCACTTCTTTGTCATGTCCAGCGCGAAGCGCGCCTGATTCTTTTTGCCTAGCATTGTGACAATTCTTATTGAAATTTTGCCAAGCCTGTCCTCAAGAAATTCAAATTCGCCAACGCCCATGTACAATAGGTATGTCGACATCCTGGGCGTTCTTTGAAACGTGATTATTCTTTTACTGCCATCAATAGTCTCTTTCTTTATAGGCATGTTAGATATTGCTTGCAAATTCTTGCTGATTTTCAATGTAACATCAAAAGTAGCTTTCAATTCTGGCTCGTCAAAACACGGGAAGGCGCGACGCGCATAGGGCGCCTCGAATTGCGTAGTGGCAAGATATTTCTCTTTACCATCTTTCACATACTTGTTCCTGTGGAAGCCAAGAAGATTGTCATTAAGCTTTGCGCTGAACTTTATCTGCAGCTTCGCAGGGCCTTTTATTTTCTCATTGAAGGTCAGAGTTAATCTTTCCTTATCGTTCTCGAATCTTACTTTTGGCTTTAATTTCTTGTTATTGAAAAACAGAACAACATCGCCTATTTTCATGTCGGTAGCGTGTAATACGATTTCTGATGAAGGCCTGCTTATTTCTATGCCTATCGTCTCTTTGCCAATGAAATTGAAAGTCTCCATATCTACCTCAAAGAACAAGTCATAATTTACAGGAACAATATCGGTGGATAGCCTAAAGCTCTTAATGCTCTTCATCATTATTTCTTAAAATCTGAAGCATTAAAATGTATACATGCCAATAGCAAATCCAGAAAAATCTATAACATTACTGAACAAGCATTATCCGAAGGCTAAATACTATCTGAATTTCTCGAATCCTTTGGAATTGATGGTAGCAGCTATATTGTCAGCCCAAGTCAGGGATGAAGTTGTTAATGCATCAACACCGGCTTTGTTCAAAAAATACAATACTGCCAAAGCTTATGCCAATGCAGACATCGAAGAAATGATCAGCTACGTCAGTAGAATAACGTTCGCTGGAAATAAGGCTAGAAATATTAAGAAGGCCTGCCAGAT
>CAZZNM010000049.1:0-6424 GCA_964655805.1 uncultured archaeon | reverse complement strand
CCGATACATTGTTTATCGTTTCTCGATTACTTGCAAATACTTGTGCTTCAGCCGTCTCGTATCGTGGAGCGAATGATCCCAAGGAACCTATGAAATATAGTCTGCTAGTTCTATCTCCCCACACTAACGCGATTCCGGCAGCTGCATAAGAATCCTCTATGCCCCTTTTTGTCGCCAATTTCAGGCAATTATAAGATGTGTCATAAGTAGAACTACCGGACTTTATTCCGTGCTCTCTAAAGTAGGAATCCATTAATTCTTGTGCACTCTTCTTTCCGCCAAAAAACCTGAACTTCATACTTGCAGAATAAACACAGATTTTATATCACTTCTGGTCAGGTTTACTTGACATTAAAGTGATGTGGAGGGGGGCCTTTAAATATTTCCACGGTCGAATTACTGTTATGTCAGCACAATCGCAGAGTTTATTGAGGGAAATAGAAGAAATTAAGGCTAGGCTCATTCTTATAGAAACGCGAATCCTGAAGACTGAGAAAGCGAGCAAGGAAGACAAGAAGGCTATAAAGGAGTCCATGAAAGACTACAAGAAGGGTAAAACAATTCGATTTTAATCGTATGCAGTTCCTCTTTTCTTGATTCTTGACACCAATATAACTTTGTCTTTCCATAATATTGTGTACAGAATTCTTATTTTTCCAATACGTATTCTGAAACTGTCTTTGACGCCTTCTAACTTTCTCACGTCATAGAACTTTGCTGGTACCGGATCCAATTTAAGATGCTCTAGAACCTCTTTTATTCTCTCATCGTCTATAAAATCAAGTTCTTTTCTTGCCCTACGGGAAAGCTCTACCACAAACATAGTTATGATATAGACTTTCAGTCGTTTATATATGGCGAATTCAAATATCATTTCATGCAGCTCGAAGTGCTCGGCAACGGCGGCGAGATCGGTCGCAGCGCATTCCTTCTTGATGATGGCAAAAAGAAAATAATGCTTGATTATGGCGTGAAATTACAGCCAGAGCCGCCGCAGTATCCGATGCTCGCGAAGCCTGATGCAGTGATATTGACGCATGCACATTTGGATCATAGTGGAGGGTTGCCTCGGCTTTATGTCAACAAACGGCCGCCGCTTGTTATGAACGATGTGACACTTGAGCTAACAAACCTGCTTGTCGAAGATTCTATCAAGGTCGGAAAGAAGCAGGGATATCCTGTGCCTTTTGGCATTCCTGAACTGAAGCGAATGAACAAAGCAACGAGATTTGCAAACTATGGCGAACATTTCAAAGTCGGAGACATGCGCTGCTCACTGCATGATGCTGGGCATATACCCGGCTCTGCGAGCATTCTTGTCGAGGACGGCAAGCGTGTATTTTACACAGGCGACATACAAACTGAATCAAGCAACCTGCTGCACCCTGCAAGATTGCCGAAGCATATAGATGTTATCATTCTAGAGAGTACATATGGCGGTCGTGTACGGCGCAAACGGGAAGACGAAGAGCAGCGCTTTATAGAGTCAGTAGAAGAAGCATTAGCGCGAGAAGAGGTAGCGCTCATACCTGTATTTGCAGTAGGCCGTGCCCAAGAAATACTGCTTATGCTTGAGAAGTATGCAAATAAAATCGCATTAGACGGCATGGCAAAGAAGGCGTCTGATATCATTTCGCAATATGGCGCGTACATCAAAGATAGGAAAAAACTAAAGCAGATACTGCACAAGGTCCACTGGGTCCACACAAGAAAGCAGAGGAAAGAAGCATTAAAGCGCTATCCGATAATCGTCAGTAGTGCCGGCATGCTCGGTGGGGGGCCAGCAATACATTATCTGCGTGAAATAAAGGGTCGGCATGAGAGCAAGGTTATTTTTACAGGCTTTTTGGTCGAGGACTCGCCTGGGCGCAACTTAATACAGACAAAGATCTTCCAGACTGCCGAAGAGAAGTTCCACGTGCATTGCGAGCTTGAGCAGTTTGAGCTTTCTGCACACGCCGATCATAACGGATTGCTTTCATTGATAAAGAGGACGAATCCAGAGAAGGTTATCTGCATTCACGGCGATTCTACAAAAACCTTCGCGGGGACCCTTGAAAAAGAATTTCCAGGTATTCAGGCCATTGCACCGAAGAACGGTGATGTAATTAAGATCTAACCAACGACACGAAGTTATTGAACATCTGTCTGCACTGGTCCTCCATCAATCTCGCATTAATTCGCGCTTCTTGCATGAGCTGGGTCTGTAAAGACAATAAATTTCATGCTGATCCTGTTTTATTTATCTTTAAAAATTAATCAGTTTATGGTGTTTGAATGATTGAAATTGATGGCGCATACTTAGAAGGCGGCGGCCAAATCGTCAGGACATCAGTAGCGCTGTCTGCACTAACTGGAAAGAAAGTGAAAATAACAGACATACGCGCAAAGCGGCGCAATCCAGGTTTGCAGGCGCAACATAAAGCAGCTATCGATGCTGTTGCAAGACTTTGTAACGCTAAAGTTGATGGCAATCGTATTGGCGGTAAAGAAATAACTTTTGATCCAGGAAAAATAAAGGGTGGCTCATTGTCGCTGAACATCGGCACAGCTGGCTCGACTGCACTAGTTCTGCAGGCACTGATGTTGCCAGCCATGTATGCAGAGAAGCCGTTGGAAATAAGTATCATAGGTGGCACAACAAACAAATGGGCGCCTTCTATCAGCTATTTATCGAATGTCACGTTGCCGCTGCTGAAAAAATTCGGATACAAAGGAGAAATAATTTTGCAAAAACATGGTTTTTACCCAACAGGCGGTGGACTAGTTGAAGCGCGCCTGCGCAAGTGTGAATTAGAAAAAATAGATCTTATGGACAGAGGAAAGTTGGTTTCGGTTAACGGCTTGTGTACATCAACAGAGGACTTGAAGAAAGCGCAAGTGGCTGACAGGATGCAATCATTCCTGCGCAGCAAGTTGTTTAATGAATTTCAGATTGCACCGAATGTGAAAACAAATTATGTGAAGTCTGCTTCAACTGGCGGCGGCTGTGATTTGTTTGCGGTATATGAAGACTCTATAATTGGTGCAGCAAGCGTTGCTGAGCGCGGCGTGCGTTCTGAGGACGTTGCACAGGAAGCATTAGACTTTCTAATCTCTGCACATAAAAGCGGCGCGGCGCTGGACATGCATATGGCTGACCAGATAATACCGTATCTAGCAATTGCCGGCGGCTCTGTGAGCGTTGAGAAAATTACTGGGCATGTAAGAACGAATATGTTGGTATGTGAGCAATTCTTGGGAGTAAAGTTTGAAGTTGATGAGCAGCATAAGATAATTTCTGTTGTGCGGGCCCCATAGAATGCAGTGTTAGATTTTCTGGCTTTGGCGTCGGCCAGTTATGGTTTGCGTCCCTATCGTATCCCATGAAAACAATATCGGCGCCATGTCTTTCATTTGCTACAGGAGATTTGTATCCCTCCTTTATCATCATTGGCACTGCGCCTCCTCGTGCATGAAACCTCATAGAAGATGTATATGTCTTACTATCAGAAAGGTTTATTTGGTCCACACTTTTTCCATCAATAGGGGTTGTTGATCTTACATGTTCTATTTCCGGTGGACTACAATAAAACACCACATTTCTAACCCGCGATCCGATTCCGGCATTTTTTTCATCAAAAACATCTATCTGAAGAAGTATGAGCGTATCTCCTCCGTATTTTCTTGCCCTCTCAAAATTCTCTCTGCTCACCAAATCCATCCATGTTGGGTACAAACTAGTTAGAGTTTTTGAATCTCCGTGCACGTTAACCCTAATTGTCTGAAGCGTCACCTTTGGAAGGCTTAATTTTCCATCTTCAATTGTTCTTGCAATATAAATAGAATGTCCAGCTATGTTAGCCATTTGACAAACATCATCAAACCCAAGAAAGCCATATTGGCGCCCCCATTCTTCAGGCAATTTCTCTTCTATCAGCCCCATGGAATCTTGCTCGCCCCGTATATCATACAATCTCTGTAGTAACAAGTCCGGTAATTCTGCAGAGACAATCTCTCTGTTATCGTGTTCATGCCAAGCTGCTGCCGCTACAGCAGAAGCTATTGCAAAAACTCCAGTGCCTATTTCGATTTTGGTTGCTGTCTTCATTTTACCTCAACCTTCTTTTTCTTCTTTATTTCCTTTGCTTTTGGCATCGTTATTGTTAGCACGCCGTCAGCAAGCTGTGCCTCAACCTTGTCCGGATCTACTGTTGCTGGCAGCGTGAATAATCGCCTTGTTGCGCCAGTCTTTTTTTCCTCGCGGTAATATCGCTCGCCCCGCTCAATCTTCTCCTGGCGCTTGGCTGCTGATATCTCTATTGTGCCTTCTGTGACACTGAGGTTTATTTCGTCTTTCTTGAAGCCTGGCAGCTCAGCGCGGACAACAACCTGCTTATCGGTTTCAGTAATATTAACTGGCATGTGCCTCATTTCAGGAAAACGCATCCTAGGGAATGTAAATTTAAATTCGAAAGGTTCTTCGGTGATCTCTGCTTTTTGCTTCTGGGGTTCTTCCCAGTAGAACTTAAGGTCTCGTTTCTTTTTTCTGGTCATTATTTTCACCAATACTCTATAACTTCTTTATCTTTGGCAAGCTTAAAAACTTTGCTGAGTTCTTATAACTGAAAAGTGGTTAAAGTGAAGCTACGTTTGGATATGCTGATGTTTCCTATATACATAATAGTCCTCGGTATGATTGTCTTTTTTCTCGGAAATCTGTGGGAGCTATCAATGATCCTCATGCTAATACTGGCAATAACTGTCCTGCACAAGATACTCTCTGACAAAGAGGTGGGCGAGATAAAACAAAACAGATCAAAAGTGATTGATATCATTACTGAGAAATTAGATGCATTTTCCTCTAACATAGACACAATAAGAACGGACATAACAGGTCACTACAAGAGCTTTGAAGAGAAAGCAAGCTCAATAGAAAGCAATTACAGGAACCTTACAGAACGGGTTATAGATATAGAGAACCGCGTTCATGAAGTCCGCAAAACATTAGGCGCGGCAGTTGGATTGATGGAAGAAAAGATACGTGAGGAAGAGTAAATTTATCGCTGTCTGGGCTTTGATCTTATTGCCTTTTCAAACTGGTCTCTGTCTGCCCCGTCTTTATAGAAGTTTCTTGCCGCAGATGCGAGATTTCTGAGATATGCAAGCTCCCTATCATAACGTCTATGCGCTTTCTTGTCTTCAATTGACGGGGTATATGCATTCGCGGATCTGATTTCTCTCCTCGCGCTCTTGTATACTTCAAGTGAAAATGGCTTCCAATGCGGCTCCTCTATTTCTCTCAAATGACGGCGTAGTGCAGCTCTTTCATATCTGAATAGGTATGTCTCTGTAGTATCGTGAATAAACATGCGCGAGAAATAAAAATCAGGCAATTCCATGAAATCTCTGAAATCGATGAATGTTTCCCAGCCTTCGTACCCGTATTCTCCCAAATCGACAGATACGGCCTCTTCTGGGTATTTCCCATTGAGGGCGCGCATAACCTGACTATGTACATTATCTTTTGCTACAGGATCGCAGCTTATACTTATCATTATCTGCCCTGTTGGATGGCCTGGATGCCAATGTCTGTTGGTTGTTTTTGGGATATCAATCTCTATTGCCTCCCTCCAGTTGTTCTGGGTAGTGCCCTGGTACACCTTGGCAGCCGCGTCGCTAATTCTTGAGAGTGTATCGTCATCGACTACAATTTTACCGCGTTCTGTATAAAGGGTTTTCATTGTATTTATTAATGCATCAAAATTTTAATAGCTATCGGATATCAGAATCGGTAATTTTTAAATAGTTTCGATGTTTTTTACTGATATGGATGACTCTCAAAGAACACGTATGGCACGTAGAGTGGAGGATGGGATTGGAAGTTACAGGAATCCGCCGTATCTTTTCAGATTCGATCTTAAACGTGGCGCGGTTTTAGATTCTTCGTATATAGAGGAAGCTGCAAACGATGCTGTCAGGTATACGAAAGACCCGGACACCGGTCAGGTTCAGGTTGAAATTGGCAACGTATATAGGCATTATTTCCGTCCTGAGCCAAGACACTGGAACAGGGTATTGAAAATGATAAGGGACGAACTTGACGAAAGCGGTATCGAAACTATTCTTGTGCTTATGTCAGATGGCCTGCGCGAGGAATACAGGAGTACGTTCCTCTCGGCTGTCAGGTCGGGTGTGATAAAGGAAACCGATTATTTCTTGTAGCCAGAGACGGCAAAAAGCTTGTGCGCATTTAAATGCATTTCGTACAAATAGCTAATACCCATATCAAGGCGCGCTTCGCTGAAGCGTTGCCGTACTGCCGTTTTTGCGTCAGGAGGGTGTTTGGATGAATCTGACAGAGGCAATAGAGCAGTTGCGGTCTAGCGAGAAACGAAAGTTTAGCCAGAGCTTTGACCTTATGGTCAATCTGGCCAACATTGAT
>CAZZNM010000048.1:0-6542 GCA_964655805.1 uncultured archaeon | reverse complement strand
TTACAACGTACTCGGGTGAATGAGCCCGAAAGGGGTAGCCCATCGTCGGGTGTATCGAGCAAAAGGTGCATTCGAATGGGCAGCCACGGGACGTTATCATTGTTATCTCGCGCATGGGCCGGTGGAATATATCTAATGGCCTTGATGCATAGCCGTCTTTGACGAGCTGGAAATACTGTTCCATATCAACTAAGTGATAAGCAGGTATTGGCAGCTCATCGAGATTTTTTATAAACTCCCTTCTGGCAACTTTCAGATGCCCATTTTCATAATATGCAGCCCCTCGCACGTCTTTAAGCTCCCTTGTGCCAGAAAAATACTCTATTATATCAAGCGCCGCATACTCGCCTTCGCCTACTATAACCATATCTATTCCGGCGTCTAGAAATTCTGTAGGCCTCACAGTTGCGTGGGAGCCGCCTGTTATTAACTTCATGTTTGTGTCTACTTTCTTGGCAATGCTTATGAGAGTTATCGCATTTGGCGCCTGTGTTGAGAACATACCGGCAATGCCAATGACATCAGGAGAAAATCCTTTGATTTCGTCTTCTATATGCTGCCAAGATGCGCCAAAGTGCAGCGGGTTATCGACTTTATCTCTGTAAAGAAGGGAGTCGAACACCTTTATTTCGTGCCCTGCCTTTTCTAACACTGCCGCCACGCTTAATGTTCCGACAGGTATCCCTATCCTAGGGTCTTTTATGAACGTCTCAGGCGGCCTGATGAACATCACTTTCATATTAGATAGATATATACCAAACTTATTTTAAATCGTTTTTCGATATATAGTCATGCAAAGAAAGAATCGATATAATACTTTCTTTGCTGACTATACATGGAGAATCAAAGATTCTCCTGTACAGGTGGAACTTTTGTTCCATCATGTATGTGAAGCAAATAAGTAATATCTTGTTTATTTATTTGCTTCACTATAACACTTTACGATGAAGCGCCTTCTGTTCTTGCCAAGCATAATAATCCTATTGGCTGTTGTCTGGTATTCCAATCCTGCAGAGCTTCTTGCTGTTATTTCTGAGGCAAACCTGCCGTACATATTTCTTGCAATTGCCATATCTTTCACAACACTCATCTTGCGTGTAGCAAAGTGGTGGGTTCTGCTGGGCGACATAAGCTACCGCAAGCTTTTTCCTGTCCAGATATTTGGCATGGTATTCAGCAACTTTACGCCCGGCAAGGCAGGGGAACCTTTGAAGGCGTTGCTTCTGAAGCTGCACACAGGAAGGAATGTGTCTAAGACGCTGCCTACAATAATATGGGAAAGGATCTTTGATCTTGTTGTGTTAATATCTCTGGCCGTAGCCGCTCTACTGTTCTTCGGTCTTTCTAGTTTTGCATCTCTAGGAATAGCAGCCATAGCTATTTTCCTTGCATTGGTTATTGTATTTTTCTCCGCCCTGAAAAACAAGGGCCTTGGGTTAAGGTTGTTTAAATTTGCAAGAAAATTTCCTCTGCTGAAAAAGATACCGCATAGCTTTGTAGAAGCATTTTATAAAACAAAGATAGCAAACAGAAGGCTTGTTCTGTCGCTAGCGATTACTGTCGTGCCATGGATATTGGAAGGTTTTGTGCTTTACTATGTGCTGCTGGCTATAGGTATTAATCTGAATCCATTTATGCTTGCATCGTTAATCGCGCTGGCTGATTTGATTGCAATTGCGAGCTTTCTTCCTGGAGGCATAGGCACATTTGAAGTGGTGTCAGTCCTCTTCCTTGGTATTTTTGGCGTGACGCCGGTATTGGCAACAGCCGGCATAATACTTTACAGGTTCGTTTCATTCTGGTTCGGCACGCTCATCGGCGCGCTCTCGTTTATTTACCTTAGCAGGAAGATTGACGTAAGGAATATATTAAAATAGCACCACTATTACTATGACAAGTATAATTGCTTAAAGGATCATTTGTCATTAATATATAGGATTAAGATAGTCACCCTCATTTAGTTCCCTTATCCTGTTAATAAGCTTCTCAAGCTTTTTCTGTGATTTTTTATTTTTGCACACGATGCATATTGACACAGCTTTCGCACGATCTAGATATGACACAATAAAATCTAAATCCGAATTATAAACAAACTCTTTGATGTTATATCCACTATATACGTTGTCAAGAGGCATCGAGTCAAGATCTAATTCGCTCGCAAAGTATTCGATATCTTCTTTATAGCCATATGGACCTTTCTCCTTATTTTCAATATCAAGAATTATGAAGTAAACTTTCCTACTATCTTTCAAAATACGTGAATCTACTTCAACAAAATACTTTTTACTAGTTCTTTTCTTTTTCATAATAATTCTTCCTTTGAGCACTATAATCAGAACAATAAAGGGAACTTTGTTATAGCGTGCTTCAGCAGCTTTGCCTTCGGCAATCTTGGCCATACCTTTGTAAAATGGTCATAGTCAAAGTCCTTTGTGCCCTCTATTGCTGGTCCGAAGTCCTTGACGATTTTATCTATACCGTTATTGCTTAGCTTTGAGTAAATATTTCGGACAATTAGTTGCTTCTTTATCTCCAGTCCAAATTCTTTTTTCCACATTTTTTCATATATTGAGAGGAATTTTTCATCAAACCTGTTTTTTTTAACTGCCTCCCTTATAGTTTTTTCTGCAATAATCGCTGCCCTCATGGAAAAAATTATGCCGCCGCCTGTAAGCGGCTTTACCTGGCCACAGGAATCGCCAAGCAGCATCGTGCGCTGGCCAAAGGACTTTGTATAATTTATCGGCACTGGGTATGCGTACACATCGCCTGCTGGAAGTTGCATGTCTTTCCTGAATGCGTCCAAGTATTCCTTTGACTTGCTCGATGTTATTGTGCCGTACTCAGCATTCTGGGGTATTATCCACGCGAAGAACTCCCGCGAATATTTCTTGTTGAAATAGACAGAAATCATATCATCTTCTATCTTTCTTGCCCTCTCCATGATCCCAAGAAAGATTTTCGTCTGCTTTATTCCCAAGGCCCTTTTAACAATGGAATTTGAGCCGTCAGCGCCAACGACAAGTTTTGCTTCATGCTCGCCTTTGTCTGTTGTTATCGTCGCTTTTTCTTTTTCTATCTTTACAGTCTTTACATTCTCATAGATAATATTTTTCCCCCTTAAATGTCTCAAAAGTTCTTCCCTCTCTAGTATGTAAGCAAAAGGTTTATCAGAGTTCAGCAGGAAGCTATTGTTCTCCGATACAAGCTTCATCTCTCTTATCTCTTCCTTAATAAACCTATTTCCAAAGAGCGTGCCAAAGCGCGTGGAAACGATGCCGCTGTCGCGTGGTATAACCTTGGGCTCTTTTTCTATAACAAGTATATCCAGGCCTTGCAGTCTTTGTGCCAAATAACCGCCAGCAAGACCTGCTCCAATGATGACCACATCGAACATGTTCTTAAGATTATGTACTAAGATATTTATCTCGATAAATCAGTGATTGTATGTTTGCGAAATACTGGAAAATATTGACCTTCTTGCCGATAATTGCTTTGCTTTTATCGTCTACGCTCTTACTGAACAATATGATTACAAAGGGTTCTTTTATGGAGAGGAGCCCTGAGCTTGTCGGCGGTAAAATAATAACATTGCAAGTTGCTGATGCGAATAAAATAAGGGTTGACTATGCTGTTAGGACAACTAGTTCAGATACGGTTATCATAGAGGTCCCTTTTGACACAGATGAACATTCTGTTATAGCATTGATAGAAGCACAGACAGAAGTTCTTGGACAACCGACAGTGCGGACGATAGGTCCTGTCATCGGCGAAATATTCTGGCAGCAGGCGCAGCTAGCGCTTATCGCTGCCTTTGTCCTTATGTCAATAGTCGTGTTCGTGCTTTTCCGCTCGCCTGCGCCTTCACTGATAGTTATTCTTGCAGCTATAACTGACATAATTGTCACAATTGCGCTGCTTGACTTTATCGGCGTAAAGCTTTCGCTGCATGTGCTGGCGGCATTACTTATGATCATTGGCTATTCAGTGGACACAGATATTGTGCTCACCACAAACATGCTTCGGGGCGCCGGTATGCGCAGTGCAATGAAGACAGGGCTAACCATGTCAGCTGCTGCCATTGTCGCGTTCTTTGCCATGTACACCATTTCCAGCTCATTAGTCCTTCAGGAAATGGCGCTGGTTATAATGCTCGGTATTATTGTCGACATACCTGCCACGTATTTTGCAAATGCCGGCATTCTGAGGATGTGGATGGGGAGGAAGCATGCAAGTGCTTAAGAACTACAGGATCATTATTTGGCTGTTTTTCGTAGCCATTTCTATAGTTCTTATAGCGCCAAATCCCAACCCTAGAGGATACGCAATTACAGATCCTGGCACAACAGCGCTGAGCGTAGGCGAGATAATATACAAGATAAACGGGATTGAAGTTGATGAAAATATTTTACAGAAAGATTATTTTGGTAACATAAAAATTGAAACGAATAAAGGCCAGAAATTTGTTTCTGCAAACGGCACATTAAATATTCAGGCAGAGAAAGTCGGGGCAACTAATCTGAAGTTTGGCTTGGATATAAAAGGCGGTGTCCACGCAGTCATCGAGCCAAACGAAACTGGCAACGGCACCCTAGAGCAAATAATATCGACGCTGCAAACAAGAATAAATGTTTATGGCCTGCGCGAGACAAGCTTCCGTCCTGTGTATCATGAGGGCAAGGGCTTTGTTGATATGAGCATCGCAGGCGGCAATATTGAGGAGCTGAAACAGCTTATAGAACGTCAGGGAAAGTTCGAAGCAAAAATACCTTTAGAAATTCTTGTTTTTGATGGAAGCAAGATAAAGTTAGACAGGGAATATAGCATCTTGTTGAACGATAATAAGCTTTTTGTAGATGGCAAGGAAGTTGCTGACAGCTTTGAGCTTTCTGGCATAGGTTTCCAGGTCGATAAAATAAGCGGCAGCAAGGTTAATTTGACAGCACTTGTTTTCACAGGAAAAGATATAATAACCGTCTATTTTGACCCTCAGAGAAGCGGAATCCAGTTTTCTGGCAATGACTATAGATGGTTCTTTACTGTTCAATTGACAGGCAACGGCGCCCAGAGGTTTGCGTGGGTAACGCAGAACATACCAAGCGACGGTGCTTATCTTGAATCGTCGATTAACATGTACCTCGATGGAAACGAGATTGACTCGCTGCTCATCAGCTCAACGCTGCGCGGCCGAGCTGAAACAGAGATTTCTATCAGCGGCGGCTCAGCTACGTTCGATGAGGCAGATAACGAAAAGCTGCGACTGCAAAGCATACTCCGCAGCGGCGCGCTACCTACATCTATTGCTATCGTCCAGCTCGATACAATATCGCCTACGCTTGGCAGCAATTTTCTACAGGGCGCAATACTTGCAGGAGCTGCAGCTATTGCTGGCGTGTCTCTTGTAGTGCTTATCCGTTATCGTAAATTAAAAATAGTAATTCCTTTAATTATCTTCTCATTATCAGAAGTAATCATAATCCTTGGTCTAGCAGTGCTCATTGGCTGGACGATCGACATCGCTGCGATTGCCGGTATCATAGCAGTTGTAGGCACTGGCGTCGACTCGCAGATTATCATAGTAGATCAGGCCATGAAGGAGCGTGTGCTCAGCCTGCGCGAGCGCATGAAACAGGCGTTCTTCATAATATTCGGCGCCGCCGGCACAGTGATAGTCGCAATGCTGCCGCTGATGGTGCTCGGCTTCGGCCTTTTGCGCGGGTTTGCCATAACAACAATAATCGGCGTGCTCGCTGCAGTGCTAATAACGCGACCTGCCTTTGGTGTTGTCATTCAGAGGTTAGTAAAGGACTAAATAAAACCTTTAAGACATGCTCGCCCCAAATATTTTAAGGTGTCGTGGTTGAGCAGTTACAGGGCACTTCCAGTTAACGGAGATATACTTTCGGTTGCACCCGGCGATAGTCTTCTTCTTACAAAAACTTCTGGAAATCGCTCCAGGGACTATTCTATAGGGTTTAAAGATATTCGGGCTTACACTGTTGGTGTTATTGGCAGCGGCAACCTTTTGGTAGGCCTTGTCGAGGGCGCTGCGATAGTGATTGGCAGACAGTATGGCTCCGGCGTGAGCGGCGAGAGGAGATTCATGTTGGGATTGGATGAAAACAAAGGCTGGGATGTGGAATTTCTCAGTGACAAGCTCGGTGTGAAAGAAATAGTTTTTATAGATCCGTCAGACCGGCTTGGCATATACCAGAACAAATTTGTCGCTGAACCTACTCCTGTTCTTTCAGCTCCATAATCGCGCGCGCCAGATCATTGTTCAGATCTTCGAGCTTTTTCACGACTGTATCGCGGTCCTTTCCGGTCTTCTCCATGACCATCTCTATGTCATGCTCGCTGATATTTTCGCTCTCTGAAATTTCGCCAGAGACTTGATAGATGTCGCGCCCCATCATGTTTGTGACCATTACCTCTGGGTTGGATATTATGATGTTCTTGCCTTTCTGTTTTATGATGACTTCTTCTGCCTCTATCTGGTTGACGTTTATGTTCATCTTCTTCATCATTTCCTGTATCTTCTT
>CAZZNM010000047.1:1618-6590 GCA_964655805.1 uncultured archaeon | reverse complement strand
ACTCTAAGCAGTAATTTTCTTTTTTGCAAACAAAGTATCGGAATAATTTCGCGAAAATGTTTTGTCGAGTTCTATAAATTTTTTAACTATTGGATTCTCTGTATTTAACCTATGCATCTCTGCCCTTCCTATTGTTCTTGTTCTGATAACTATCTTATTTCTTTCTAGTTCGCCCCATATACCATGCAACGTGGACCACCCTATTCCAGACTCCCTTGCGATTTCTGTCTTGGAATAGTCAAATATTCTGTTTTCTATGAGAAAGTCTAGAACTTTTACTATAGGGGCGTTCCCAAAGAATCTTACAAATAGCGATGGTTCCATTTCTTTTGTCATAAAATATGATGGTTTGCAAATCCTTAAATACATTAGTTTAGATATTCATAAATATGAACATTGATAAAAATCAGCTAAAAGCCCTCATTCTGGATAAGCTCTCAAGACACACTTATTGGGGAGGCAAACACACAGCATTTGATAATCTTCAGAAAGGTGTACCTTCCCACTTGAGAAATGAAATGAAGAATGCAGGAAAAGAGCTAATAAAGGAGGGCTTCTTGATTCCAAAACCGACTTCTTATGGACTGCAGATATCTCTGAACCCGAGAAAGAAGGATGAAATAAATGAATTTATTGACAAATACCTGAAATGATTATTTGGAATATCATAGTCCAGTTATAGTGAACCAAATAAAGAATCAGGATATGATTCATTTGGTTCACATATAGTGCCAAAGGTATAACATCTATCGATTATTTCCTTTGAGCACTATAACTAACGATTGGTGCAATCTAGCTCCATGTCACGGTTATTGTTGCAAAATCTGTGACCTGCTGGACCTCGTCAGAGCTACCTATGGTCGTGCCCGTTGTTCTGACGCGTATCTTAAGAATGCCTGACTGCAGGTAGCCATTGTTGAATCCACCAATCTTATTCCTTGAATATGTGTTATAACTGTCTGCAGTTGAAGACGTATCAGTACCAAGGTTTATCGAAGTTCCGATCTGCTCCCATGCAGAGCCAGTCCATATCTCGAACACTGCTGTACCACTTGCAGATGTAAATTCCGGATTGTCACCACCATCGCAATCGCGTGCAGTGCCACCATGCCAGCAGCCGCCATAGTCGAATGTAACCTGCGTTATCCGCGATCCAGTTATGCCCAGCGAAGACAAATCATAAGAGAAATTTATTTGAGTGTCAACAACAACATTGTTATTAAATCCATAATTCCAGCTGTTGCCTGTGTCGCACGTGTCCGCTGCACAGTTCTGTGTCGCGACCTCGCTTGCGGTGAAGCCATCGTCAACAAGAGTGCCGCCTGCTATGGTTCCGCTACCCGCAATAGGTGCGAATGTCTGGGTTTGTATTATTGTTGTCGTGCTCGTCGTGGTTGTAGTAACAACAGTGCCCAGCGTTTTTTTGCCGCCAGTAACTTTCAGCTCATAGCTGCTTAGTGTTGTATCAATTGTGAACTCGGCTATCTGGCCCGGCTGAATGCTTGCAAACTGCGAGCTTGCATTAACAGGCAGGTCGTTCACATAAAAACCAACGCTTGTGTTTGCAATTGGCACGCTCCCTGTGTTGCGGATGTAGACCTTGTTGCCAACTGCGCTGTCAATGCGGATGTCTACGCCCATCTTACTGAACTGCTGCTCAGCGATGCCGCCGATATCTTCTCCTGCCTGTTGTGTTGTGCGCGAGAAGAAAACGAATGCAACGCCTATGATTGATACTGTGAGGATCAAGAGCACTATAACAGCTATGATAGGAGTTATGCCGTTCATCAATGCAAATTATGCACGTGGCCTCTTATTAAATTTTTTCAGCATCGTTTTTGCGTTGTACCGGACATCCGGAGTTATTTCTTTATTGCTTAACTCGTTTACTGAAAACCATCTGAAATTCTTTGTTAATTTTCCAGAAACCGGACTGGCAAGATAAATGAGATCTATGTGGTAGTGGTCTCCAATGTCCTCTTCCTGGACTATTAACGGGGGATGAAGCGATTTCATGCCTCTGAAATTCTTCATCTTAGTTCCGACAAGCTTTACGTTCAGTCCTGTCTCCTCCTTTACTTCACGCAAGGCCGCTTCATCAGGCAGCTCATTGCTTTCTATATGTCCGCCTGGCGGCAGCCATTTCTTCATCTTCTTATGCCAATGTAGAAGCACACTGCCTCCTTGGATCACGTAAACGGTTGCTGTAAAATGTTTTATTTTCTTCCCCATATGTACCAGTACTCTGAAAATCTTTTGTTTTCTTTTCTAATGTTTATTTTTTTGACACCAGACTTCCTGAATAATTCGTCAATGCTATTTTTGCTGGCTATGTGCTCGGGCGCCGGGATGCCGAAGCTCTTGCCAAAGCTCAGTACGGAGAACCTGCCGCCCTTTCTAAGGTAGCGGAAGATAGTCTTCAATTCCTTTTCCGGGTATTTCAGGTGCTCCAGTACGTTGACCATTGTTACTGCATCGAATGAGTTCTTTTTAAAATTTATCTTTGACGTCTTCATGAAAATTATGTTGGGATGACGAATGGCTCTAGATTTCTTTACTGCCTTTATCAACTGCTTTTCACTAAGGTCGATTGCGACAACAAGGCCGTGCCTGCCAATCCTTTTCGCTATTGCCATTGTTGTTATTCCAGAGCCCGCGCCGAAATCGAGCACGCGGACGCCCTCTTTCAATTTCAATTTATTTATGACTTTATTTATTTCATTTTTTCCATACCATACAGAAAACAATGTATCCCACATAACTGATATAGAATCATAAAACTTCTCGGTAAATTTTTCGTCAGTCCTTAACTTTATCAGCAAATAGAGAGGTATGCCAAACAACACGAAGAATACATCCAGAAGGAATATGTCTACTGCCGTCGGTATGCTGCTCAGCCATATGTAAAGCAGCACTACATTGAATGCGACAAGAATTACAGGCCCGAGTTTAGGGAAGGGCGCGGAGAACGGCCTGTGCGTATCCGGTTGCTTTACGCGTAGTCTTGTTACTGACAAAAGCACAACAGAATACATTATAACAACTAAAGGAACAAGCAAAGAAAGCAGCGTGACGTAATCTGAGAAACCAACAATAGTTATGGCGATTGTCAGCATGGCTTGGAAGAATATTGCCTGATGCGGCGTGTTATATTTCTTGTGCACCTTTTTGAATCGCGGCACAAGCACGTTGTCGCGTGCCATTGCGTAAAGCAGCCGCGGCGAAGAGACAATCCACGAGGCCGCAGTGCCGACAAGCGGCACGAAGACAAGCAGAGCGTAGACCAATGAAAACTGGCTGCCAAAGTATTGCTCTGACAGGAAGACAAACGGCGCAGGATGGCCGCTGAATTGCTGCCATGCAGGGTTTGCCAGCGCTACGAACACCAGAAGTATGCTGATTATAGATATCATCACAGTTGCAAGGACAAGCGTTCTTGGCAACGCCCTCGGGTTTTTCGCTTCCTCTGCAAGGTATGTTGTCGTTTCCCACCCAAAGAACGTCTCAGAGATAAAGTAAACAGAAAGCAAAAGCAAGGGGATTTGTATGGAAAATGAAGTGGAAAAATTGCTTATATCGATATTCGATATCCCGCCAGAGATTATAAGCAACAATGAAAAGATTGTAACAATGCCAAAGAATACGAGCATCTTTGTGCTGTAGTGGATTCCCCTGTAGCTGATATAGTTGAAAATAAGTATAGTCGATAAAGATATTACCATCCTCTCCAGAACGCCAGCGCCGGGAACTATGTAACTTACCGAGCCGACTATTAGCATTGATATTGTGATGCTTGAAACAATCCACGATGTCCAGCCAACAAGAAAGCCGGAGAACTCGCCGAATGCCTTCTTTGTGTACTCGTAAATCCCGCCTGACTTAGGGAACATCGAAAGCAATTCTGCGAAGTAGACGGACATTGCTATGGCTGCCATTGCCATTATCAGCCACGCAAATATTGATGCCGGACCTGCGTACGCCGCGCCCAGTGCAGGCAGGAAGAATATGCCTGTACCCATTATGGCGTTGATTGTGAGCAGCACAAGCGACTTTCTGCCTATCGCTCTTTTCAGTCTCATAGAAGTATCGCCACTGTTATGTACGCTACGTAGACGAAGAAGAGCGCAAAGCCCTCTGTGAGCCCGAAATTCCTGCGCGCAGTGAACAGGAAGAACATGTTTACTGCTAACAGCGCAGCCAGAAGGACAGCTGCCTGGTACGTTATCGTTATCGGACTTATAATCGATGCTATGCCAAGCACAAGCGTCAGGTTTGTAATTATCGAGCCTATGCTGTCGCCTATGGCCAGCGAGTATTTCTTCTCCTTTATTGCAGCTATGCCCACCGTGAGCTCAGGCAATGTTGTGCCCAATGACAATATTGTTGCGCCTATGATAGTTTCTGCAATGCCAAAATCCTTTGCAAGCCCTGTGGACGCACCGACAACAACATGCGCGCTAACGGCTATCGCAAAGACAGACGCCACGACAAAGAAGATTGCCTTTGCCGTTTCGACTGTCTTAAGCCCATGTATGTCGCCTGTTTTGATCTCGTTCTTGTAAACGAAAGACGAGAACATGTAGAAAAGCGAGATGCAGAATAATCCAAAAATGAAATCTGATTTGCCTATTATTATGAGGAACAGGGCGACCATTGACGTCAGTATTATCGCCTTGTCGATCTCGACAATGCCTTTCATCCTGAATCTTGCGCCATAGAAAGCCATGACAGCGAATACAAGGGTGAGGTTTGTGACATTTGCGCCTACAAGATTACCGAAGCTCAATGCATTACTGCCCTGGACTGAAGATGTCACCGCTATAGCCAGTTCCGGTATAGAAGTAGCAATAGCAATAAGCATGAATCCTATTGCCAGCTCGCTTATTCCAGAAAGCCTTGAGAGCTTCACTGCATTGCTTATCGTGATGCTGCTTGATTTAGCAAGTATAATAAGCGCTAGAATCAATATCCC
>CAZZNM010000047.1:0-1518 GCA_964655805.1 uncultured archaeon | reverse complement strand
TTATCGTGATGCTGCTTGATTTAGCAAGTATAATAAGCGCTAGAATCAATATCCCGAAATCATACAGCATGATCCTACTTGTTTTCAGGCCATATTAATTTCTTAGCTTCTAGGATAAAGAAGATCGTCGAGGATACGGCTATTATTCTTATCCAGTCGACCGCAGTCAGTGGTGTCGTATCGAATATTATGTTAAAGAATGGAATATAGATTACCATGGCCTGCAATACTACAGATGACGCTATCGCGAGCAGCAGTTTCTTGTTGCTGAAGAAGCCGATCTTGTATATTAACGAATATGAGCGTATTGCCAGTGCATGGAACATCTCGAACATTATCAGTGTCGTGAACGCCACTGTCCGCGCTTTTGCCTCGCCATTTGAGAGCTCAAGATAGAAGAGTCCAAGCGTGCCTATAACATAAATAAAGCCGACGGCGAGCACGTAGACAAGCGTCTTCCTGTTCAGTATCTTTTCTTTCGGATCATTGGGCTTCCTTTTCATTATATCCGGCTCTGCGGGCTCGACGCCCAAAGCCAGCGCCGGCAGCCCGTCTGTTACCAGGTTCATCCACAAGATTTGCAGCGGCAGCAATGGCAACGGAAGATTTATCATTATTGCAGTAAATATGGTGAGTATCTCTCCCATGTTTGCAGAGAGCAGGTAGATGACGAACTTCTTTATGTTGTCGTATATGTTCCTGCCCTCCTCAATGGCGGATACTATTGTCGCGAAATTGTCATCTGTGAGTATCATGTCGCTTGCTTCCTTACTCACGTCAGTACCGGTTATGCCCATGGCTATGCCGACATCGGATTTCTTCAGCGCAGGCGCATCGTTTATGCCATCGCCTGTCATGGCGACTATATGGCCTTTTTTCTTCAGCGCGACAGTAATGCGCACCTTGTGTTCAGGCGATACGCGCGCATATACTGCCACATCTTCAACAATTGCAGTAAATTCTTTATCGCTTATTTTTTCCAGTTCTTCGCCTGTCAAGACTTTTTCCTTATCCAGTATCCCAATCTCGCGGGCTATGGTAACAGCAGTATCTTTATGATCGCCTGTTATCATGACCACCTTGATGCCTGCATCCTTGCACTTGCTTATTGCTTCCTTGACCTCAGGTCTTGGCGGGTCTATCATGCCCTGGAGCCCAACAAACATCAGGTCGTTCTCCTTGAACTCGCCGCCAGTTTTCATCGCGAACGCGAGCACGCGCAGGGAGGACAAAGCAAATTCATGATTTGTATCAATTATGTCTTTTCTATCTTTCGTTGTCATCCTTTCTCTTTTGCCATTCCTGTAAACGAACTCGCAGCGCTTTAGCACCTCCTCGACCGCGCCTTTTGTATACATCGTCTTTCCGTCGCCCTCATAGAGGGTGGACATCATTTTCCTCTCTGATTCAAACGGAACTTCGTCCAGCTTTTTGTACTCTTTGCGCAAATCCTTCATGCCGCTCTTGCGCGCAGAAACAAGCAATGCTATCTCTGTCGGGTCTCCTATACTTTCCTTG
>CAZZNM010000046.1:0-6621 GCA_964655805.1 uncultured archaeon | reverse complement strand
CTTGCGCGCAGAAACAAGCAATGCTATCTCTGTCGGGTCTCCTATACTTTCCTTGTCAAACACTGCGTTGTTGCAGAGCATACCAATTTTCAGTAATGTTTTGATATCATCATTCATTATTTCTTTGTTATTGAGCAGGAATTTCCCAGAAGTCTCGTAGCCTTGGCCTGTAACTTCGATTACATTGCCGTCGACGTACAGCTTTCTAACTGTCATCTGGTTGACTGTGAGTGTGCCCGTTTTATCGGTACAAATAAAAGTTGTGCTTCCTAATGCCTCGGCCGCAGATAGTTTTCTTATTATTGCATTCTTGCGCGCCAATCGCAGCAGTCCAATAGAAAGCGTAATTGTGACAACAGCAGGAAGCCCCTCAGGTATTGCAGCCACTGCAAGCGATACAGCAACAAGGAACATCTCAACAAGCTCTATGCCGTGAAGATAGCCGGCCACAAAAATTATAGCTGTTATTGCAAGTACTGCAACGCCAAGCTGTCGCCCCAAATGCTCCAGCTTCTTCTGCAATGGCGTTGCATCTTCTTTTTCCTGAAGCACTTTTGCTATCTTGCCGAATTCTGTTTCCATGCCGGTTGCAACTACAATGGCTCTGCAATAGCCGTACACAACTGTCGTGCCGGAGAACGCAATATTTTTTCTTTCCGGTAGTGCATCCTTGCTTACCTTTACTGAAGTCTTCTTCACTGCAACGCTCTCGCCTGTAAGAACGGCTTCGTCGATTTTCAAATTCAATTCTTCGAAGATTCGCGCGTCAGACGGTACTTTGTCTCCTGCTTCGAGAAGGATTACGTCTCCTGGGACAAGCTCGCGAGCCGGCAGGAACATTGTCTGGCCAGCGCGCACGACTTTTGCTTTAGGCGCGGCTATCTTCTTTAACGCCTCCAGTGCATGCTCGGCTTTCCGCTCTTGATAAAAGCCGAAGAATGCGTTGAGCATGAGTATAGTGCCAATAGCCGCAGCATCAACGATTTCACCAAGAAAAAGCGAAACAAGCATCGCAACTATCAGGATGAATATGAGGAAATTCTTGAACTGGTTCAGAAATAATTGCAAATCAGATATCTTTTTCTTCTCCTTCAGCTCGTTGTAGCCATAGCGCTCCAGCCGCAGCTGCGCCTCCTTGTCCGTCAGGCCTTTATCACTCGTGGAAAGTTTTGTGTAGACTTCTTTTATATCCAGCCTATGCCACATAAGTTTCTATTATTGGAAGGTAAATTAAAGGATGAGGGTACTCGTTTCTCCTTATTATATCTTGAAATTCTTTATTACTTCGCAAAGCAGCTTGATAGTGTCGTTAATGTCATCTATGTTCGCCACGCTCGACACAGAATGCGGATAGCGTATCGGTATGTTTATCGCGCCGGTCGGCACGCCCTCGCGTGTCAGCTGTATTGTCGTGCCCTCTGATACAGCTTCGTGGCTGGAAACTTCAAGCTGCACTTTCATCTTGAGTTTCTTTGCGCTTTTTAGAAAATGTTCCTTTATACGCATATCTGTTATCAATCCTTCGCCTCCTGCCTCGACCAGCGCAAGCACTGGCCCTCTACCAAGCTTTATCGGCGTACTGTGTCCGCCAGGAAAATCTTCAGCAGCCGAGACATCGATAACCAGGGCCGCATCCGGATCTATTTTGAATGTCGACACCTGCGCGCCCTTGAGCCCGACTTCTTCAACAGCGTTAGCAACAAAGTACACCGTACAAGTAGGCTTCACACGCTTCATGATTTCTACAAGCACATGGCAGCCGATGCGATTGTCAAGCGCCTTGCCAATAAAGCTCTTGCCTACAGTGTGGGATTCTGTTGTAAAAGTGACCTGAGATTCTATTTCAATCCCCATCTTCTCTACGTCCTTCCTGCTGCTAGCGCCGACATCGATGAACATGTCAGATGCGTTTACGCCTTTGCCAAACTCCTGCTGCTCGTTTACGCCAATCACACCGGGCACAGGGCCTTTTTTGCCCCAGATGAAAACATCCTGGGCAAGCAGTATGACGTCGCTGATGTACCCCATCTTTGCAAAGCGGATAAAGCCGTCGTCCGCTATGTCGCTGATGACCATGCCTACTTCGTCCATGTGACAGACGACCATGAGCTTCTTTTTGCCGCGCCCTTTCCGTCCGATGAGGTTGCCGACTTTGTCGACTGTGACTGAGTCGCAGTACTTCTTGAATTCCTTTTCAAGCACTTTCCGAACCTGGGATTCAAAACCAGAAACCCCAGGGGTTTCTGTAAGCTTCTTCAGCAAATTTAATGGCATAATAATTATGTTGCCTGAGCGTGTCTTAAAGATTTTGACAGCTACGCCAAAGTTATTTTCATGAAGTCCTTCGCGATCTTCGCGTTTGGAAAGTCCTTTATGACATCTTTTATTTCATCTGTATTCTGATACCTCCTCGATATGTGAGTGAGAACTAACTGCTTTACATTTGCTTCGTTGGCAAGCTGCAGAACTTCTTCAACGCTTGCGTGCTTCTGCATCTTGTCCCTGTCTTCCTCGACAAACGTCGCGTCGTGTATCAGCAAGTCCGCGCCTTCGGCCAGCAGCTTCATGTTGTTGTTTATCAGCGTGTCGCCAGAATAAACGACTTTCTTGCCCTTTTCGACTAACGCAATATCGTCCAGAATTATTTTTCTTCCCTTAAAGAGCGCAGAGCCATTGTCTTTTATCTGCGCGTATATGCGTCCTTTGGCAGGAAGCCCCAGTTTCCTTGACTTTTCCTTGTCTATCTTCACGCGGTCTTTCTCGACAAAGCCGTAAGCCACGGCAGGCACGCTGTGCTTCATTGGCGCAGAGACAATCACGAACTCATTTGTCTCTAGAATCTTTGACTGCTCAATGCCTTCAAATTCGACATTGTGATAGTGCACTTTATAATTTTTCGAGCCATAACCCAGTCCTAGCAGTGTAGGCACGAATTTGCCTGCTTCAGGGCCGTAGATGTTCAGCTCCCTCTGTCTGTCTTCAAGGTTCATCGTCTGCATAAGCCCGAGCAGGCCGGCGAAATGATCTGCGTGCCAGTGGCTGATGAATATATCGTTTATGCGCATGAAGTTCAAGCCAGAGCTGAATATCTGCCGCTGCGTCCCTTCGCCGCAGTCGAACAGGTAGAAGAACTCGTTCTCGCTCTGGTAGCGCAAGTACACGCTTGCATGGTTCCTGAATTTCGTCGGTATGGCCGCAGTCGTGCCTAGGAACGTGACTTCTATCTGGGTCATGTGAATACATTGACTGTTGATTTTAAGTATTTTTGAAAGATTTACATTAGATGCAAACTGGTGATTATTTCAAGAGAGTCAAGTTCCTAAATCTAGAAGGCGTAAGACCTGAATTTAGAGGAAAAGAATGTATTGTCAGGTACGTGATTGACGGAGATAGTGCAACGCACGCATATGTAGACGGTATTGAATTAAATGACAATGAATATCATATAGCAAATGAGATTGGAGTTCCTGTAAATCCAGACAAAATTAGACAGATTTAACAAACTGCAATATTAGATCATCGAGGTCGGGCTTTTCCAGCATCCTCGTGCCATGACCCGCATCCTCGTATGTCTTCAGCTGCTTCGTATCGCTAGGTGCTATATTGTACATTGTGATGCTGGGATTGTATGACTGCTCATCATTCCGGCTGGTCACGATAAGCAGTGGCCCTTTGTATCGTGTGATTGCTGCCCTTGTGTCAACGCCGCGGTAATCGTTTGCCGGTGACAGAAGGACAACGCCGGCGACAGGGTAGTTGTCTGCATAGTTCAGCGCCACATTCGCGCCAATGCTTGCGCCGATGACAATGACATCGCCGCTTAGAAATTCATTTGCTGCTTTCACGTCAAGGATCATTTTGTTAAAATCGACATCTGAGAAGCTCTGCCAGTCGCCGTCGCTCTCGCCGTGTCCGCGCAGATCTATAGCCAGTATCGTGTAATCCACGCTTTCCGCGAAAGCAGACCAGTCACTTCTGTCGCGACCGAGCATGTGCAGCAGGACCAACTCCTTGTCCGTGTCCCGATCCCAGTAAGTGCCTTTTATTGTTACGCCGTCGTCTGTGGCAAAGCTCACTTCCCGGCCGATGCTACTAAGGACAGTCGATGTTGTCGTCGTTGTTTGCACTGTCTGAGTGCAGGCGCTCGCAAAAATAAGCAATAAAACAGAAGCGACCAATGCTTTCATTAACAGTAATTCTGAATGAAAAGTATTATAAATCTGAAAAAGTGGCTACGCCCTCTGCCTCGACTCGATGAAGAGTAGGACAAGCACTATGACAACCGCTGAGAGCCAACCATACCAGAATATGTTCTGCAGAATGCTCACAGCAATACCGACACCGAGAAGCAAGCCGCCAGTAAAAAGGAGCACCTTCTCTTCATCGTGCCTGTCAAGGTATACATTGTCTTTTGTCAAGACAGATCTCACAGGATTCCTAACAGCCCTTGCTCTTTTTGCCATGTAATTTTATTGTGCTGTGGGGTATATAAATGTCACGATGACTTAAACTAATAAGCTTTGTAGCACTAAAGTAAATATGACCTCTAAGTTCCCTGGTGACGTGCAGCAAGGCAGGTTTGCATACTCACAAAGAGCATTAGCATTTCTTCCTAGACATAGTAGACTGGAAGCACTTGAACAAACAGCAGATCAGGGTTTCCGGGTATATATTTCCGAATTCTTGCGGGGCTGGATGAGTTACCTGGATCACGGGGAAGTTGTCTTATTGCGTCAAGATCCTGTTACTGTGCAGATACCGTACACTGCAGATAATGGGATGAAATCCCAGACGTCTGGTGAGTATAGCGAAAGGATGCATTACAATTTTCAGGATAGCATGTTAGATCCTGGTACAATTGAAATACGCAGTCATGAGTTTGCCGCCATGGATTTTGAAGAAAGACAAGACTTACTCCGGCAACATCCTGAAATAGTGCTTTCATTGGACCGCTATGATGGCCTCTTTAAAGAAGGGTTATTACCAGACGCCTTCGGAGCCATAGGTTATCACGGAATACATGTTATTATAAAACCGCTTGCAGAATTCTTAACGCCGGAAGAATATATCAGAGACATGGGTGAAAAGAAACTGTATGAACTTGATATACAACTGAGGGATGATACACTTGTCTATTTGCTTGATGGGAATACTGTTGCAAGAGAAGGCGAAGTCTGCATTAACTGCCTGAGAGTAGATCCATGATCAAGGCACCAATCGCGTGCGTGTGCGCGGGTAAAGCGCCGCTTCCCGTATGTTCTTCAAGCCGCATATAGCCATCGTAAGCCGCTCCAGTCCAATCGACCAGCCCGCATGAGGCGGCATGCCGTAGCGGAACGCCTCTAGATAGAATTCAAAGTTCTTCGGGTCCATTTTTCTTTTTTTCAATTGTTCTATGAGTATATCTTCTTTATGAATTCGCTGTGCGCCTGAGCTGATTTCCATGCCTTTGTAAAGCAAATCATAGGCGCGGCAAATCTTCTCATTACCGGGCTCCGGCATTGAATAGAAAGCACGCACATCTGTGGGCCATTTCTTGATTATTACCGGATCAGAATGCTTGCATATTGTCCGCTCGCCTTCAGGCGGCAGGTCTTCGCCCCATTTCACTTTTATCTTGTCTTTCTCCAATATTTTCAATGCCTCATCATATGTCAATCTTTTAAACGGTATCTTTGGCACATCAAGATTTACATTCAATAGCTTCAGTTCTTTCTCGCATTCATCTTTGACTTTCTGACAAATATAGGCTATAACATTTTCCATGTGCTTTAACGCATCCTCTTCATCCTCGACAAAGGCAAGCTCAATGTCCATCTGTATGACTTCATTCAAATGCCGACTTGTATCGTGCTCTTCTGCACGGAATACAGGCATGACTATGTATACTTTATCGATGCCGGTCGCCATCATCTGCTGCTTATACAACTGCGGCGATTGCGCGAGGAATGCCTCTTTGTCAAAATAAGATATAGGAAAGAGCGCTGCGCCGCTCTCAGTTGCCGCAGCAACGATGACAGGCGGCTGTATGCCAAGAAACCCCTGCTCGTCAAAATAATTTATGAAGCTCTTCAGAACTACGTCCTTGACACGGAATATCGCCCGCACTTGCGGCCTGCGCAAATCCAGATAGCGATGGTCCAGTCGCGTATCCAGCTCTGCATGACCTTTTATGTCCAGCGGCAGCGGTGTTTTTGCCTTGTTAAGTAATTCTATTTTTTCCGGCACAACCTCCCGGCCTTCAGGTGCAGAATCGCTCTTTTTTACAATACCATTGATCGCTATAACATCCTCATTGCCCAGTTGTTTTGCTGTGCTGAATACTTTTTCGCCAGTCTCGTCCTTCTTCAATGTTATCTGTATGTCGCCCTTTGCATCATGGAGAACAAGAAAAAGCATCTTGCCCATATCACGCTTTGAGCGAAGCCATCCAGCAACGCGGACTTTTTTGCCATCGTCCTTTGTTGTTATATCAGTGGAGTAATGGGTACGCAACATTTACAATCACTATTAATTGAACACAATGTTTTTAATTATATTGTTGAATGCAGAGTAAAAATAACATACAGTTTTTACCTAGGAAGTGTAGATAACAACCTAATATCATAGAAAACAGTCCAC
>CAZZNM010000045.1:0-6682 GCA_964655805.1 uncultured archaeon | reverse complement strand
GATTACTGCCTGACAACCATCACTACAGCCGATTTCTCTGTTGGCGGCCGCGACATGTCATTCCAGATATGCGCGCGCATCGGCGAGCAGGGCAAGGAGCAGTGCTATCAGAATTTATTTGCTGCTATGAAGGCTTACAGCCCTATGCGTGAGGATTATGAGAAATTGTGCCAGAAAATCCTAGAAGACGAATGGCGACAGAGATGTTTAGAGCGAAGTAGATAATTCCGTCTGGAAAACTTTAAATATATGTAATACGATGTAATACATATGGCTAAAAGAGAAAGGTCGCTGACTGTAAGGATAGAACCCGAATTGCAGGAAAAGATAGAGACACTAGAAAGGGAGAAGATAGAGACAAGATCGAACATAATAAGGGACGCCCTCATAGCTTACATACAAAAAGAAACAGAGATGAAGGAAATAAAAAAGATCGTCGCCGAGAAATTTGCGTTGGGCCTTATATCATTTGAGGAAGTTGTCAGAATACTTGGTTACGAGGGGGCCAGAAAAATCGCCTTCTTCGTAGAAACAGCTAAGAAATCACTTGAGGAAGGTCTGAAATGATTCATGTTGTCATGGACACGTCGGCGCTGATTTCTTTGGGGATGATTGACACCCTTAGAAAGGCGGCTGAAATCACAAAGATAACTGTGCCGTTGACGGTTAAGCACGAATTAGAGGAGATAGAAAAATACAAGGATAAAGAGGGTAGGGCCGCAAGAAATGTTCTGCAGATGATCAGAAGCAAACAAATATCGATAACAAGAATAAAGACTACAAAGAAGGTTGACAGTCTTCTTTCCAAAGATATAAACAGAGGCGAAGCAGAATGCTTCGTGTGTTGTCTCGAAAATAATATCAAAATACTTGTAATGGACGATGTGGACGCTGCTTACGGCTTGGAGGGGCTAGCTATTGCAAACAGCATCAAAATAAAGATATCTGCTGCTGTTCTTGTAGAGCTTCACAGGCAGAAACTAATAGACAAGCGAGAATTAAAGAAGTCCATAAGGGACCTAGTAAAAATAAGGGAATGGGAAGGCGGGGCGCTGGAAGTTCTGGCAAAGAAGTATTTGGAAGGTGTATAATCAGGCGGGCAAGGAGCAGTGCTACCAGAGCCTGTTCGGGAGCATGAGCGTGTATGCAGCCACGCGCAGCGAATACGAGGGCTGGTGCACGAAAATCCTGGAAGAAGAGTGGGCGCAGGAATGCTTGGAAAGAAGGTAATATTCTGTTTTTCTATTTCAACGATAATCTGAAACCTTTTATAAGCAGCTCAAGCAAATATCATTATGGCGCATCTCGACAAGGAGAAGAGCGAGGAAAAGGAAGTTCCTGTGGTTGACTACAAATACATCTTCTTCGGCAGGCACAAAAAATAAATTTTAATCTTCTATTTCTATCATAACTTTTTTCTTTGATAGAGGATACATTCTTACGTCTTCTCCTTCTTTCAATTCTAAGGCTTCTCTTATATCTTTTGGAATTGTGATTACGACAGTATCTCCAACCTTTCTTAATTTGAGCATTGCACCTTTTTTCTTTAGTTTCTTTATTGTCAGGACGGCATTCATGTCATCTGAATAATCTATTCTTTTGCATTTCTTGCATTGCCACCCACGAACATCAAATCCTTCGACATTGAATAGCTTTGGCTTCATGACTCCGCCACATTCACATTCAAGCTCGTCTTCGTATATCGTTTTTGCTTTTGTCATAATTATTACCTCACAAATCCTATTTGTCTTATTCTCCAATATTTAAAACCACTTTTGCTTGTTCTCAGTTCAGTAACAATTTTCAATATTTTACTATTTTTTCTTATGCACCTTTCTTCGATCCCTTTTTTACGCTTGCCTTTCCTACAATCATAACTATTGGCTAGCAAACTTGCGATATCATCAAAGTTTAACCCAATTTCTTCTGCCTCTCTTGACGCACTTTCTGTTATGGCTCTTATAGGTATATTCCTGTACACCGCCATTAATATCTTCCAGAGATATCTTAGTGAGATATCTTTAAATAGCTTATTGATATTGCTCTTAAATAACTTTTATAAGCAGCTCGAAACAATATTCATTATGGCCCGTATCGACAAGAAAAAAAGCAAAGAAAAAGGCGTGCCAATAGTTGATTTTAGCTCTATTTTCTCCGGCAAGAAGGAAAGTAACAAACCAACACAAACAAGCAAACAGCCAATTAGAAGTACTAAAAATTCGGCAGGCCATTTCAAGTATCTCGTTGTCTTTATCATAATAATAGCGCTCTTGTCTGTGGCTTATTACCAGTTTTATGTAACAAAGCCAAAGCCACAAGAGCAACAAATTACCTCGCCATACAAGATAGCGTTCTCCATGATCATTGATGGCAATGAGGACATTTATCTTGTCGATACCGAAGGCAACCTGGAGCGCGTCACGACATCGCCAGGCAGGGAGTTCCTGCCAAGCTGGTCGCCGGACCGCAGCAAAATCGCATTCGTGTCAACGACGCAAGATACGAACGGCGACATATATGTGCTCGACATGGCAACACGCAACGGCAGGCGCATCAACAATAATCCGGCAGTGGACACCATGCCTGTGTGGTCAAAGGATGGCAAATCAATAGCTTTCTTGTCGAGCAGGAACGATAACAAACTTGAGCTCTATCAGATGAACGCCGATGGTACTAATGATAGAAGGCGTACAAACACAACCAAAGGTATTATGCAAACCTTCCCAATACAGTGGCTGCCGGACAGAAAGCTGGCATTTGCATATAGACCTGACAATGAAGTTCTTGCATACACTGTGGATATTTATGGTAATCTGGAACAAGTTTCCAGCGGATATGCAGTTGTCTCGCCTGACAGCAAAAAAATTGCGTACACTTTTCCATTAAACAGAAATAGTGATATATATGTAGCCGATATAAATCCTGATTTCTCTACATCTGAAAGACTGAGGCTTACTGACTCTCAAAAGTCTGAATCAAACCCTGATTGGTCGCCTGACGGCTCTGCGATTGTCTTTGTCAGGGACAGCGAAGTGAGTATAGGGGAGAACCTCACGGCTTCGAATATCCGGGACATCTATATAGTCGGCTCAGACGGCTGCTGCCTGAAGAAGATTGCAAGTGGCAATATAAATTTAATCCACTTCCCTGCATGGTCCAGATAATATGCTAACTAAGGTTTTAGGCTTTCTGAAAGTTTTTAGTCCATTCAAAGGTGATGTAGAATCTGTCTGCAAAAGACCATTTCCTAAAGCCATATGCATTATTCTTCTTTTTTTTGTCATTTCTTCTTTCAGATTTGCAATCGATGTTATCAATGAAGCTGAAGAAAAATTTACATTATCTAATGTACCATTTCTCATGCTTGTCCAGGGTTATCTCCCGCTTATTTTGCCAAAGATAATTATTATTTTCTCCCTAGTCTTCGGGATTCATAAAGACAGAGGAATGATTAGAAAGATAGCAATATTCGTTATTTTTGCCAGCATAATCTACATTGTCCCTGCAGCTGTGAATGCCATCGCAATCTCAATTTATTCTACCGATTATTACACCAATAACCTGATGGCGCGAAACTTTCTTGGCGAAAGGATATACTTCCCGCCATCAGAGCCTGTCATGATGCTTCTGATAGGATACTTGGCCTGGAATTTTTCAAGAAGATTTGTAAAGGCCAGATTTCTTGCAGCAAAGGCAGCAATTGGTACTATCATTCTTTTTTCCTTTCTTATATTTGAGGCATACTTTGCTGCAGACTTTGTATCACAGATATCTGGCCTCGAGTGGCACTATTCACTGCTCCTGACAAGCGTGTTGACAATGCTGCTTATGTGCTTTATATTTGTGCTAACGTATCATCGGGATGTTTTAAAGGCTATAAAGCCCATGCAGATGCTTTTTTACATGTCAATGCCTTTCATCGGAGCTCTGGCAGCTGGTGCCGGTATCGGCACGCCGCAAATTGTGCTGGCTATTGCTGCGATGCTCATGTGGAACGGGGCAGCTATACTGAATGACATAGCGGATTACAAAATCGATGCTTCCATGAAAAAGGACAGGATACTCGTAAACAAAACACTCGACAAAGAATCCTACAGGCTTCTCGGATACTTCTCCCTTCTCATAGCCCTGCTTATCTCAGCAATGGCATCGGGCACAGCAATAATATTTGTCTGGATTATCATGGCAATTGCCTACAATCATCTGGACAGCATTCTGCTGCGGCATGCCATCATAGGCTCAGCCGCAGGGCTGCTCATAATAGCAGGCGGCGGGCTTGGAACAGTTATTTTTGCATCTGTGGTGTCGGTGCTTGTTGCCATTGGCTCGGTTTTCAAGGATTACAGGGACTACGAAGGCGACCGGCTTGGGAAGATAACGCTGTTCACAAAATACGGGCTGAAGAAGGGCAAAAAAATCTATCTGAGGCTCGGGGCGCTGTTAGTCGCCTTGGGGTCAATTATATCATTCATCTATGGATGGCATATTCTTGCGCTTGGCCAGGTTGGCATGTATTTCATTGTCAGAAGATTGCTTGAAGCAAGGGACCGCGCAAGGGCTTACAGGATTATCATAGCTTTGTTCACAGCGCTCCTCGTAGTTTCTGTGCTTCTGTGAAGCACTACCGCTGCAAGGGATTCAAGGACAAGAAGAAGTTCTCGTCAAAGGCATTCAGGTTTTATAGAGAACTTTTTTAAATCTGATTTGTTAATCCCAGAAGTTATCCAGGCACAAGAATTTAATGAACCTGCTTATAAAAGCGGCCATAAAAGTGCCGCGGCTCGGCAAAATCTTCTGCTTTTCGCTCTCTGGACGAACCCGGCTATGACCTGTGGTTTGTGAAAGAGGTCTTAGAAGAAGGCTGGAAAGGGAATCCCAAGCATGTATTTGACAATATAGTTAATGGTGAAGTTGAATTAGTTATCTCTGATGAGCAGTTTGACGAGTTGGCAGAAGTGTTAGATTATCCTAAGTTTCACTTCACGGAAGGACAGAAAGATAGATTCAAGGCATTGATTTTAGAATTAGCAGCATTTGTGAAACCTATGGAAAAGATAGATGTTATTAAAGATGATCCAGTAAAGTTGATTACATAGTTACAGGAGACCCGGATCTGCTTGTCTTAAGAGAATTCAGAGGGATAAAGATAAGAACTTCTAGAGAGTTTTTGGAAGAAATAGATTAAACTTTATGCCCTGAAACTGGAGTAAAGCTTTCTTTTCTGCACAAGAGAAGTAGCTTAAAAACCCGAAAGCCTTAAGAACGCATCAAACACATCAACTTCTATAATATCGCTTTGGTGACGAAAATGCAATATGTTCCAGATCTCATGAGAGAGTTATTCGGCGATGCACTAGGAATAGGAAGCAATGTAACAAAAGGATTTTATGAAGGCACAAGAAGTATTGCTAGAAACATACCTAAGTATGCAATGAAGTATGTCTCATACCCGGTTGCAGGGTTTGTATTGGGAGTAGCTGTCCTCGGAGGCGTTGCATGCGGGAGCAAGAATGATGATTATGTGAACGGGCAGTCGTCTGTTGTGGCAACATACACGCCAGTGCCAACAGCAACGCCAATGCAAGCTCGACCAGCGATTGAAGTTCCATATGAACAAGCACGAGAGTATTTTTCACAAGTTGCATTTGGAGCTGAATTCGGGCAGACTAGTGATAGGATATGGAAATGGAATAGTCAACCAATAAGGATATTTGTCAACGGTTCGCCTAGGGAGAGCGACATTGCTGTATTGGAAGATGTAATTTCAGATCTTCGTGAGCTTACAAAATTAGATATTTCAGTCACAACGCAGCAATGGTCGCAAAATGTAAATATTTACTTTGTTCCACGTTCTGAATTTAAAGGAATTGAACCAAAATATATTGAAGGTAATGCAGGTTTCTTCAGGTCCTTCGGGTTTAATTATATTTTATCTGGATGTAATATTTTGATCGATAGTACCCTCAATAATCAATTCAGGCCTCACTATATTCGTGAAGAAACAACACAGTGCTTGACTGGATTGTTTAACGATACCGATAATGATCAAAGCATCTTCTCTCAAAATCCGCGTGTTGACATAAACCATTACACGGCGCTTGATAGATCAGTAATTCAGCTCATGTTCTCAGATGCAATTAAAGCAGGAATGGATGAGAAACAAGCCTTGGCATCGTTGGATAACCTATTTCTAGAAAAGATCAATTAGAACTGTCTTTCAGTTCCATATTTATACTTGCTGGTTATCGATTCCTACGTGAAATCTCCAATACAATAGGGCATGATGCAATGTTGGCAGCTACAAAGGAAATATTCACAGGCAGCAAATCCGGCCAGCAGATACTTGACATATTTCTGGAGCATGCGCCAGACGAAGAGAAAAACTCGGTCAGAAGCATTTTCACAAAATGGGTAGAAGGCTATTCGCCGTGAAAATTATATATACCGACAAAGGCAAATAATTCCTATGCGGATGCTTAAAGGATATATGGTGCATATCTTTCTGGTATTGATTGCATTGACTGTTGTTGCCATTTTCACTTTATCTGCTCCTCCTGCTGTTGCTCAGTGGGAGCCATCGGCCTCAACTATAGTGTCAGGGTCACCTGTAGGTGGTGGTGGCGATCCTGCACCTGAACCTGCTCCGGCACCGGCGCCTGAACCTGCTCCGGCACCGGCGCCT
>CAZZNM010000044.1:0-6782 GCA_964655805.1 uncultured archaeon | reverse complement strand
AGCTGGTATTTTTTCAGACTCCACGCCTGACGCTTCATGATGCGTGCAGTATAGATATCTGCCTTTGACAGGTAATCGTATGCGCGTGCAATCTCTTCGCTGGTTTCGTATTCCTCTGGGATATTTTCTTCTATCCACGCTATTAGGTCCTCGCGTCGCGGGACGTTCTCAATGCTCGTGGCCCTGAATAAAAGTCGGAGCGCTGCGAAGATGTCGTCTTCTGTATCGCGGTGGCCCTCTGTCAGCGCCTCCAGATCTATTAATGAGGCGCGTGCATCGCCTGAGCGCGAGAGTTTTGTGAGTAATGGCTTGTCTATGCTTATTTGCTCTGTTTTGCAGACAGCATCAAGGAATTTATACATCTCGCTGCTGTTAAGCTTTGCAAATTTAACGACTGCACAGTACTTTCTCAACGGCGCCGATAGGTTGTACTCAGTGGAAATCATAACAACAGGAGACCGCGTATTTTTTATTAATTCTGTTACACCCTTTTTTGACTCTATTATCTCAAAATCATCTATCAATATCAATTTCTTTTTGAAGAACAAGCTCTGCTGATTGCCTGCAGAGAGAAAAGTTCTTATATACTCCAGATTCCGCGCTTCGTCAGCACCGCATCTGAGCAATTCATAGTTCAGCTCTTTGGCGACAAGCTCGACAGCGAGCGTTTTGCCTGTGCCTGTCTGGCCATGAATGTATAACGCGCCATTTTTCCACGTAGCGAGCCACTTTTTAATTTGCGAGGCTGCCAAGCTATTGCCTATAATCTCTCTGCTCGATTTTGGTCGATATTTTTCGAGGAGCATAGCGAATAATAGCTCAGAAATACTGATAAACCTATAAGTATTGGAATTCTTTCATTGCCCTGGCGCATACGTCATCTTGGGTTGCATGAGGTCCATTAAATACAACATTAAGAAAATCATTTAAATCCTTTTGAGATAAGTTGCATTATGCCTCGCCCGAAGAAATACCTGTGCTCGCGATGCGGCGCGGATTTCAAGAGGTGGGCATCGCTGCGAACGCACAGCAAGAAGCACACAGACACGCTGAAGGAGATAGCCATGCTCAGGCGCGGGCAGCTGCCGGCAGAGAGCAAGATAGGCATGAAATTCAAAGGCAAGAATAAGGTTATAATTAGCTAAGCAGCTTTTGTATAGACGATGGCTTCCCTCATGTTCCCCTTTAGGTTGTCCAGCGTCTTGGCCATCGATCTGTTCGTGAATACGTCTCGCGTAAAGGCCTCATAGCCACGGGTGCCGTCGTGGTCGCTCTTATAATACTTGTCTACTAGGAAGCCGAACTTGAAAGCTCCCGGGTATGGCGTCGTTCTCAGTATTTCCTCGGCCTGCTCACGCTTGCCTTCTTTGAGCAGGGCCTTGAATTCACCGAACTCGGCATAAGTTTCCATTAGCAAGGTGGCCGCACCCTGGTGCACGTCCGCGTAATCCAGCATGCGCTCTGAGAGGACGTGCCTAGCCTCGTGCGCGCCCACACGCTCTGCGTATGCCGGGTCCTTTATTCTGCTGCTGATGCCTACTCGCCTCGCCTTGTGGCGTCCCCTGGCATCAGGCCTAATCTCTGTCACGCCTGCGTACTGCGGATTCGCGTCTGTCTGCATGGGCACAACGCCTTCATTCTCCTCCTTGACGCCCATCCTGTCACCGCTGCGTACACGATTGTATCCTCGGAGCGCAGGAGGCCTCTGGTCGTAGCGGACGCCCGAAGGATCCGCAGCTGGCATGTACGCCGTAAATTCAGGGTGATATCTTTCCATTTTCTCGCGCATGAAAGATGCAGGCTCGTCGCCACCGCCGAAAACTGAATACACAGCCTCTGCTATGTGGTCGCTTGATTCAATATACCTCTGCGCCTCTGGCGTTTCTATTGCAGTTTCCATAACTATCACTTCACTATACCTTTTCCGATTAGTTATTAAAGATTGTGGTCTTTTAAGCTGCTGTCACTGTCTGGTAGAGACTTCTCAGCTCCTCCAGCATAAGCTGATGTATTTTCTTTTTTGCTACGGCTTCGCCGCAGTCTGGAAAAACGTTCTTAACATTCTTGTTCCTGTTTCTGTACGCTTTGTTCAAGAATATCCAGAATTTATCGTCCATCAATGCCTTTTGCTTGAGCACGATTATGGATGAAGCTGCGCCTCGCGGGTAAAATGCATCCGCTGAAACGCCGTCTATGATTTTGACATCAGCGCAATCCTCCAGCAATATTGCTAACTTACCCCGTTTTAATTTATGCGCGAATTCCTTCTGGACGATTAGGACAGCAATACTCCACTTACGCTTTAACAATTCCAAAAGCAGTTTTTGCGATATAGCGTATGGTATGTTTGATATAACTTTGTTGAAATTTAATTTTCTAATCACGGACAATGCATTCGCATTGATTATTTCTACGTTGTCTAAATTTTCTAATAATGGCAAAAATCGCCTGTCGCGTTCGACAGCGATAACCTTTGACTTTTTCGCTATCTTCTCAGTGACATTGCCAATGCCCGCACCGACTTCGAGCACGACATCGCTTTTCTCAAGCTTGGCCAGTTTTATTTCATATTCTATTATTTCCTCATCCTGCAGGAAATGTTGCCCCTGATGCCTGTTAGGCGTGATGTCATTTTCAGCAAGAACTTGTCTCACATTCATGAGGATTGCCTAATTCTCAATAGCTTGTAAAATTTATATATAGTAGGTTAGAAGCGGATTCTTACCACACATTAACTGGATGACTTTTGGCATCTATAGCTCGTGCATCAGAACTAACCCATACACAGTTTCTATATCCTGAACTTTGCTACTTTTGCAAGCACATCTATGTTTGTCATGAATAGCGCGCGGCAGCAGTAGCGATCAAGGCCTAGTTCATCTAGTACTTTCTTCGGCTGCTCGCCCTTATCGACACGCGACTGGTAGCTATCCCACATGCCCGCTACGGGCTTTCCGCAGCTAAAGACAGCGGACTGGTATCAGCATTGTCCTTCCCTCCTTAGTTCTTCAATACCCTTTTCTGTTATGAAAAATCTCATCGGATAACCTTCTGTTTTTGAATATTCTTTTCTGCATAAGAATTTTATCTGCGAATAAACCTTCTTCCTGCCTATTATTTTAGCCAGTTCTTTCGCAGTTTTTCCTGGGCTATCACTTATACAAATCAGAATGTTTTTAAAGCGATCGTCTAAATGCCCACTATCAAAGAAAAGAAGATTTACTCTGTTTATTTTTTCTTTTTGCTTTACATGAGGAAATATATTCTTAAGAAAAGAATCTGCATTGTTTGTTACAAGACTCGCTCCGTCATATCTTCCAAATAAGTTAAAATCACTTAAATGTTTTTTGTAAATCTCTACATTCCTCATATTCTTGCATGACCATCTAAAGTAGCTATCTTCTAATGACACATTGCCTTCAGCATCGAATAGTCCGGAAAAGAAAATATGTTTATTTTCTAGCATGGATAGAAGTTCATCCAAATTCTCATCTAAATAATCAAAGAAACTTTTAAGGTAGCCATTTGTGGAAAAAATCATTGGGACATAAGTTCCAGGCATATTTTTTACTTTATAGATCTTATTTACTTTAAAATGTAATCTAGGTAACGGTTCTTTCATTTTTGTGCTTTTTAGAATAACATACAGAAGATTTTTTTGGTATAATTTTCTTAGATATTTTCTTGAAAGCAGAATTAATTCATTCTGTGTATTTACAATACCAAGCCTACCGCCACCTACCCTATCACCACACCATAGCCCGAAAAAATAAGCAAATTCATCGTCTAAGTTAATATGTCTTGGCAATAAGATTCTGTATATTTTCTTGGTTTTCGTCACATTTGAATGAGTTTTGAGACAGATTATTATTTTATCAGCATCTTTCTCTGTTTTTATAATCTTTCTAGCCCCAAAATTGGTTAATTTAATATATTTTTCTAACCACAGTTCTAGATTGAGTGAATTGTTGTTAACGATCTCCTTTAATCTTGGTATTTCATCCTTCCATTTCTTAAGTTGATTTTTTCTTATCTCCCTCCCGATTTCAAGGCCTTTCAGAATATCTTTTTCTGAAATTATTTCTAGAGTATTTTTCTTGACAATTTCATCTGACAAATGAAGCAATTTCACTATTTTTCCAAATTTCTTGATATCAATACTTCTTATTTTGCCATTCTTCATGTTATAAATCGAAGAACTGTTTATACCCAGCGTTATGGTCAGTTTATGTCTAGAAAACTTGCTTAACAGAGTCTTGAATATTTCTTTTTGGAATCTCTTATCAAGGACTATTCTTTTCATATAACATCTTACAGGAGTCATAATTTATATTGATTTCTATACTGGATAAGCTATCAGAGAAAGAAATCAACGCTTGCTTTGTTGTTTCGATCTGCGAGGGCCGGCACTAGATCGTGATGGTTTGTGCGGCTCGGTGCGGCGCGCGTCACTGATAAGCAAGGAGCGGTCATAATCATGATACAACTGTTTCAGCTCGTTGTTTTTTGTATACTGCACGAGAGCATTGGCTATAGCCGTCCTTGAGGCGTCTGCCTGGCCCCATACGCCGCCGCCAGAGACGTTTACGCTGATGTCGACGCCCTTCGCGAGATCGCCTGCGAGAATTAATGCTTCTTTTATGCGCATCTGCTTGTATCGCGGCTCGATAAGATCTATGGGCACTGAGTTGATGCGAACAACACCCTTGCCCTCGCGTATCGATGCGCGGGCTATGGATTTCTTGCGCTTGCCTACGGCGACTATCGATTTTGCTTTCTTCTTCCTTTTTTCTGTTTTCTGCTCTTCCATAATTATAACCAGCCTAGCTTTCTAGCATTGTCCGGATCCATCAAAACATCATTAGTTTCTATGCTCTTTGGATGCCACAGTTCGTAATTCTCTTCACCCGTGACGATAAATATGTTTTCGCCGTTCGGCTTTCTTCCAATGATATAATCAACCTGCTCTTCAGGGTCGGTTCTTATGATCTTGCCTCTCTCAACTTCTCCCAGTCTACCTACCATTCTTTCCAGTTTGAGTCCCTTGGGATACACTCCTTTGAACTCTGTGGCCCACAGATGCCACTGGTCTCCCCTGCGCTCGGCACTTACTTCAATGACTTTTCCCTTCCATCTGAGCTGGAGAATGTAAACGTCCGCTGCCCCGTTACCAAAGTCGTATATTTCATGGTAACTTGACGTAGCCCTCATCCATCTACCATTGACAGATACTCTTAGTCCAGTTGGGGTCTCCATAAGTCTGTCTGCGTATTCTTGCATCATTCTCGCCACCCCAGCGTCTTGGCAACCTCGCCGACAGTTATATAATTACTTTTTATCGAAGCTTCCATTTTTTGCACATCGCTTACATCTTGTGGCGTGCCTACATAAACGCGCAATTTCTTGAATGCATTCCTGCCCTTGTTCGTTTTGTACGGCAGCATGCCGCGCACAGTGCGTCGCACTATTAAATCAGGCCGCGTTGGATAAAATGGCCCATGATGCGCACTGCCCCGTCTTCGGCGCGCCAGATATTTCTCCTTTATCTGGTCAGGACTGCCTGTAATGATTATTTTCTCTGCATTGACTATGCTGACACTTTCGCCTTTAAGCAATTGCTTGGCTACGTTGCTGGCCAATCGACCAAGTATTGCGTTCTTTCCATCAATTGTTGTCATAATCATCATCTATTAAGCACGTTTCTCTCTTTCTGTGTTAATGGGCGTAGAGATGTGCCTTCTATTGCAGCATGATCATAAAACCATGTCAGTTCCATGTCATCTGGAACGTGTAGTTCAGTAAGATCAGGTTTCAGCGTCTTAATATCCCTTATAAGGTCTGCATCTAATGGAAGAGGCATCATTGAAAATGAGACTACATGCGGATAGCCATCGACGTTACTCTGCATATCTGCTATATGATATCCACCCCTCCAGTTTAGCACATAAATTGTTGCTTCTTTTCCATATCGGGCCCACATATCTCTAATGAATTCAATACAACCTACCATATTTTTTGCTGTTGCCGTCATATCACTATCCTCCGCGTTCTTTCCGTCAATCATCAGATACGTATAGCACCTGTCTGAGCATTTCAGCGATTTTCATTCAAAGCACTCTCCAGTACCCTGTTCTTCAGATGGCTCTCGTCCATCGCCCTGAAAAAATCCATAAGCGACATTGCATCAGGGGTATCGTACCGCGCTGTTCCGTCATGCCAGCTGTATGTAAGTTTACCATTGCGTCTGCCGACGCCAAACTTAAAGCCGCCGAACGTCTTTATAACATAATCACCGCCCACCATGCACATTTCAGGCTCGCCTGTGCCTGTGGCTTTCATATAACCTTGAATGTGCCTGAGCATGCACTCGGCTTCCCTGCCAAGCGGGTCCTCGGACGTGTACTTAAAGCGCTTTGTTCCCATTTAAACCACAATCCTCGCCTTTTTGTTGCCTTCGAGCAGCGTCTCGACGCCGTAGCACTTGCCGCCAGCGCGCTCTATCTTTGTGCGCGCGCTTTTTGAGAACGAAAGCGCATAAACATTGCCTGCTTTTGCTATTTTGCCATCGCCAAGCACTTTGCCGGGCACTATAATGTCTTCACTAGGCAGCTTGCTCACATCGACAGCAACGCTCATGCGCGACGGCTTTGATATATGCTTCGCTAAATCGCTGTAGAAGCCTTCTTTGCGCTTCCTCAGTAATGCTATTAATTTCCTTACCTGCGGATTTTCCGGTCCTGTTGGCTTCATGATATCAGCTGAATTTCTTTAATGCAAACTTT
>CAZZNM010000043.1:1680-7023 GCA_964655805.1 uncultured archaeon | reverse complement strand
CACGGGCATGCGATGATGAGAACGGAAATTAATATGGTAAATGCAACAGCAAAACTGATGTTTGCAATGAAGTACCAGAAAATGAAAGAGCCAATCGCAATAAATATGACAAGCGGCACGAAGAATGAAGCTACCTTATCAGCCATCCTCTGGATGGGCGCTCTTGATACCATAGCTTCCTCGACCATCTTTACGATCTGCGCGATGGTTGTGTCGCTGCCGACTTTTGTGGCGCGGATTTTCAGCACGCCGCTCTTGTTTATGCTGGCGCTGATTACTTCATCGCCTTTTTCCTTTTCGATGGGGATTGACTCGCCTGTGACAGCTGATTGGTCCAGAGATGAATGGCCTTCTATAATAATTCCATCCACGGGTATTCTTTCACCAACTTTTATCAGAACAATATCATTCTTTTTTATTTTCTCGACAGGGATTTCAATTTCTTTATTATTTCTAATTACCATAGCAGTCTTCGGCTGCAAATCAATCAGCTTTCTCAGCGCTTCAGATGCCTTGCCCTTGACAATATGCTCCATTGTTTTGCCAAGCAGTATGAAGCCGATTATTAGCGAAGATTCTGTGAAGTATACACCTTCTGAAGGAAAAAACGGGAAGAACGTTACGAGCGTGCTGTAAAGCCATGCAGCGCTCGTGCCTATTGCTATCAGTGAGTCCATGTTCGCCTGCCTTGCCTTTATTGCATCGAGTGTGCCGAGATAGAACCGCCAGCCAGCTATGAATTGCACAGGCGTTGCAAGTATGAAGAGAATCAGGTGTTTGTCTGAGATATTTGTAAAGTGGTCAATGTATAAAACTAAAATTCCAATAGATATGCTGAATATTGTCAGGAACTTCATTTTTCTGAATTCTTTTTCCGGCTTCAGAAACTCTTCCAGACAATTGCGCGAGCAGAAGTAGTATGTAGTGCCTGCTTTCGCTGCCTTGTGCTGCGCCTTCTTCTCATCAACATACATGCCGCAAATTATGTCTTTGGCCACAAAATCACTTCACAAACTTCCCTGGATTCTTATCAAACTGGGCTTTGCAATTCGAGCTGCAAAAGAAATACTGTTTTCCATTATATTCAGATTCTATATTCCTGCCAGCATTCATTCCACACACGACATCTTTAGGCATTGAATCACTTCAGACTTTTCCTGTTTTTGTAAATATAATAAGTCCCTACAACTCCAATAACCGCATGTATCGCCATGTGCGCAAGCTCGTCAAAGCTAATAACAAAGTCTACTGCAAGCAATATCCACAAAGCAATCACGAACAGCAGCCATTTCATAAGAAGAGATTGCATGAAAGATTTAAATTAAGCTATTCCCTTGTCATATAGTTTTCTAATTCCATACCTGTACCGACTTTCCGGAAGCCAAATTTTTCATAGAAAGAAATATTAGCAGGATTTTGTTCCCATGCGAAAAGGCCTATCGACGCGTAATCTTTGTCTTTCACTTGGTCAATAAGATTTTGCATTATCCTCGTACCAAGACCTCGTTTCTGGTATTCTGGATGCACCGCAATATCATAGAACATGCACATTATTCCATCTTCCATTATGCGACCCAGACCAATTAGTTTAGTGTCGTTCCATAGAGAATAAACGTAGCTGGATTTGGAAAAGACCTCTTCCCATTTCCTCCCTCTTGATTTCCACCCTATCGATGTCCAGAGACTGTCAAGTTGACCTGTGTCAAGATTCTTTCTAGTGGATTCTGTTATCGACATAAATCAAAGCTTATCAGAAAATAATTTAAACCGCATATACTGCGCCTAGTACAGACCCGATGAGATATCCGGCAATTGCAGCAAGAGTGCCGATGCCAGCTATTTCAATGCCGGATTTCCACCATGTGCCTGTTGTCGTCCTTGCCTTTACTGCGCCTACGACAAACAAGGCAGCTATCGAGATTACAAGTGATATCATTATGCTTTCGCTTACAGGCAGTGATAAGATAAACGGCGCTATTGGAATCAGTGACCCGACTATGCAGGCGATGCCAACGGTCTTGGCGCTTCCTATAGGGCTTGTATAGTCTTCTTTTGAGAGCTTCAGCTCTTCTGTCATCATTGTATCGACCCAGACTTTCTTGTTTGACGTTATCTTCCGCACAACTGATGCAAGCAAAGGCCCGCGAAAACCTTTCTTGTAATACACTTCTTTTATCTCTCGCCTCGCTTCTTCTGGGCGCTCTTTGACTTCCTTCCACTCCTCTGCATGCTGCTTCTCGTAATAATCATGCGCTGCTTTTGTCGACGTATAAGCAACAGCCGCCATCGATATGCTCTCTGCAAATGTCGCGGCCAGCCCTGCAATAATAACGATCCGCATATCATTTGTTGCAGTCGCGACTCCGAGCACGAGCGCGAGAACGTTCACAAGTCCGTCCTGGCTGCCGAGAATGAAGTCGCGCAGCGCTGCCCTGTTAAGTTTCATGAAATAACTTTGTAATCATTTCTATATAAATCGGACTTGCACATAATTTTACCTGATGAAAGCAAAGGCCTACAAACTGAAAAAAGAATTGGGACTCTTTCAGGCAACTCTCTATGGCGTTGGCATCATACTCGGCGCAGGCATTTACGTGCTCATAGGCACAGGCGCAGGCATTGCAGGCAATGCAATCTGGCTATCGTTTGCCATCGCCGCAATAATAGCGGCGTTCACAGGCATGAGCTACGCAGAGCTTTCATCCATGTATTCCAAGGACGCCGCGGAATACGTGTACACAAAAAATGCGTTCAAAAAGCCTGCGCTTGCATTTGCCGTCGAATGGATAATGGTCTTTGCACTGATTGTAAGCGGCGCCACAGTCGCTTTGGGCTTTGGCGGATATTTCTCACATATATTTGGCATTCCACAGATCATAGCCGCTATCATATTGATAATTATACTTTCTTTGGTGAACTATATTGGAATAAAAGAATCAGCCAAGTTTAACGTACTTTCCACGGGCATTGAGATATTAGGTCTTGTTATCATTTCAATAATCGGTCTTTTCTTCATAGGCAAAGGCGGTGTTGATTTTTTCTATTCGCCCCAAGGAATGACAGGTATTTTTTCTGCTACAGCAATAATCTTTTTTGCTTATATCGGCTTCGATGAGCTTGTAAATTTCTCAGAAGAAACGAAAAACGCAAAGAAAGTAATGCCGCGCGCCCTTCTCATTTCGCTGGTGATATCTACTGTGCTCTATATGCTTGTAGCTGTTTCTGCTGTGAGTATTCTGGGATGGGAGAAGCTCTCTGAATCAAAGGCGCCGCTCACTGAAGTTGTTTCCAGCGTCTACCCCAACGGAGCTGTAATCATGTCGATCATAGCATTATTTGCAACGTCCAACACTGTTCTTGGAATACTTATCGTTACATCCAGATTGTTCTACGGGCTTTCCAGCAATCATTCGCTGCCAGAAGTTTGTAGGCGCATTGGCATCAGGGGCACACCTTATATGGCAATCCTTCTGGTCATGATACTCTCAATTCTCGCGCTGGCCGTGGGCGGCATCAAGGAAATTGCGATGCTCACAGACATCGGCATATTCATTGTCTATATTTTTGTTAACATGTCAGTTATAGCTCTCAGATATGCACGACCCGCAGCGGTACGGGGATTCAAATCGCCAGTGAATATAGGAAAATTCCCTGTGTTTGCGCTGCTCGGCATCATAGCCAGTGGCTTCATGCTTTTGCATTTCTCTATCTATCTGCTTTTGCTAGAACTAACGATAATCACGATAGGTTTTGCAGTCTATCTGGCTTATAGTCATGCAAAGAAACAATCAATGTATTAATTTCCATTGTACAAAGAACATTCTGCGCATGGCGTTGTCAAGCACGATCCTAGAACATTGTCCCACTTGATGCTCCATCTCTTTATTTCGTTGATTATGTTGTGCAGTTCCTGACCCTTCTTGGTGAGAGCATAATTTGTTGTATGTGTAATGCCATCATTGTATTCCCTTTTCTTTATTATGCCCGATCTTTCCAGCTCCTTCAGCTGCATGGAAAGAATTCTCGGAGTAACATCTACTCTTGAAAGAAAATTGTTGAAGCCATTAAAGTTATTCAATGCTATCTCTTCGATTATTGGAATGGACCATTTCTTGCCAATAATATGGCTTGATTCAATTACTGGACATGCCATATAACCACTATCATTCTTGATACTATATGATATTAATCCAAGACGTCTTAAATATATTCATGACATACTCATTCTGTCCTGGCAGGCAGACATTCGAGAATTTTGTTATATACGTTTCAGAAAAGAATACGTGCCCTCTTGGTCTAGGAATAGCTTGCGATATATGCAGATATCATCTTGTAGGTGAAGCGAATGAGTAAGCTTGCTGTTTTCATATTTCTTCTAATGGTTTCTACATCTTTTGCACACGAAGAAACGGTCAAGTCACTGGAAGATGTGCTGAATGAAATAGCATCGAAACAAAATGTTACTGTTAATCAAATAGATTGCAACAACGTCTCTGATTCAGAATTCGAAGAGCTCGGCGATGCAGTGATGGAAAGAATGCTTGGCGATCATGAATTGCATGAGCAGATGGATGAAAGGATGGGCGGTGAGGGATCAGAGAGCTTAAAGCAAATGCATATTTTTATGGGCATGAATTGGCTTGAGTGCGGCGATCAGCATATTGGTATGGGCCATATGGGCAATGCAGCAATGATGCCCATGATGATGAGAATGATGGGCAATACGTATCCTGCATTTTATTCAGGTTACGATACTTTGCTGATAATTACAATTATAGGATGGATACTAGTGCTTGTTTCAATTGCCTATATATTCCATCTAAGAAACAAGAAGAAAAGAAAATAATTCATCCGATATAAACATCGCTTTCCCTGTCAAAATTCTCGACTACTTCAATGTTATTTACATCATGATCAAGTTGAGGCGCGCCGCCTGGGTAAGCTATGTAAGGCATAAACTGCCTGATATCTTTGGACATTTCTGTTGCTGCGTGCTTTCCAAGAACTTTTCTGCAAATATTAAACGTAAGAATTCTGCAAGATCTTTCATCAACAAAGCCTAAGCTGTGCAGATATTCGTGAAGCAGAACATGAAATAGGTAAGGCTTCATCAGCTCTGGCTCAGTCTCCATGATGCGCCTGAGCGGCGTCTTGTTCATGACTATGATGTTCGAGCCGACCGGATAGAAAGCGCCAAGCCAATTGCCGCTCTGGTTGCCTAATTCCATAAGTCCGAGATCCAAACCAGCGCGCGAGTCGCCAATGCTTTCGAGCACCGCATCCTTCACAAGCTCGAAGACCTCAGAAACATTCTCAGCTTGCGCCAATCTTTGTTTGTAGTGA
>CAZZNM010000043.1:0-1670 GCA_964655805.1 uncultured archaeon | reverse complement strand
AATTTGAATGTTGTCTAAGACCACTTTTTTCTGGCGATTGAAAACCTGCGCTTTTTCAGAATCCAAGATCCAGACCGGCACGCGAGTCGCCGATGCTCTCAAGCACCGAGTCTTTCACAAGCTCGAAGACTTCAGAAACATTCTCAGCTTGCTCCAATCTTTTTTTGTAATGATGCATTATATCACCAGTTAGTGTTGTATATAACACTAAATATATTTAAAGGTTAGCCATACCTCAGCGCTTCGATTGGATCAAGCTTCGCAGCGCGATAAGCAGGATATGCGCCGGATAGAATGCCGACAGTCGTTGAGAAAGTCAGGACAAGTGCAACAAGTATAGGATCGACCACGATGTTCAATGAGACACCAAGGAAACTAACTCCAATTCCTGCAAGACCGAATGACATTATGTAACCAAGCATTACGCCTATAGCGCCGCCGATAAAACCGACGAGAGCTGATTCGACAAGGAACATGGACAATATTATTTTATTCGTCGCGCCAATCGCTTTCATAATACCTATTTCCTGCGTGCGCTCAAGCACGGACATCAGCATGGTGTTTGCTATGCCGAAGCTTGCGACAAGCAACGAGATTCCTGCGATGCCGGCAAGTATAAGTGACACGATGCTGAAAATCTGGCCTATCTGCTTGACAAGCTCTTCGCTAGTATACGCTGTAAAGAGCCTGTCGCCGTGCAAATCCTCGAGCTCCTTGTCAATGCGCTCTGCCACGACTTTTGGTTCGCTATGAGCCTTTGCCATTATAGCGGTTATCTGATCCTTTGCGCCTGTTATGTCGCGCAAAGCTTCGATGGACATCAGGGCCATGTTGTCATTCTGTTGGCTACCGGTTGATTTCAGTATGCCAACAACTGTGACAGATTTACCGGATATCGATATCTTGTCGCCGACACGAATGTCTTTTTCAAAGATGTCATGCGCGACGCGGTTGCCTATGACGACTGCCGACTGTTCGCCATTCTTTAAGTTCCTTCCTTCGTCAATCTCGAACGATTGTATATCCGAGAAGAATTCTTCCGCATCCTCGAGCGGTATGCCTCCTACAGGAACTACGGCCGACTGGTCGCCGTATTTCAAAACCAGCGTTCTCTGCATGAAAGGCACGGCAGATTCCACGCCACTGACGCGTTTGATAACGTTCAGATCTTTATCAGTCAGCGCAACACCGCCAGTTGGAGGGCCAGAGCCGGTGCCGAATCCAGCTGTTCGCTGCGCGATGAATATGCGGTTCGGACCTAATTGTTCGAAACGCTCTTCTATTGATGCATTGAGCCCGTTGCCCAAAGAAATCAAGGCGACTACTGCTGCAATACCTATTATGACGCCCAGCATAGTTAGTATTGTTCTTGCCTTATGATGCAAAAGATTTCTCACAGAAACTTTTAGAATTTCTTCCATTAGAAAAGACACCTACGGTTTCTTTCTCTACTATCTTCCCTTATTGAAAATATTATTTTCTGCTGTGGAATGGCTTGAAGTACCATCTGTATAGCGGCACGACCAGTCTTGCGACAATCAGCAAGACTATAACAAGAATAATTATGTTCGTTATCGGCAGCTCGCCGCGAGTACCTTGCTGCGCTTCATTGGCGGAAATGATCTTGATGTTTATCGTGTCGTTCTTCTCTAATGCTATCGAGTCTTTGT
>CAZZNM010000042.1:0-7189 GCA_964655805.1 uncultured archaeon | reverse complement strand
GCAATCACAGCTCTGGAGATAGAAATAATTACAAAGCTCGTTATCGCAGTATTTCTTGGAACGATAATAGGTATTGAGCGCGAAGTGCATAAAAGGCCTGCCGGCATCAGGACGCATATACTTGTCTGTATGGGCGCGACATTGTTCACAATCATCTCAGCATCTACCAACGTGACATTCATAGCAGCTGGCATAGTGACAGGCGTCGGCTTTCTCGGCGGCGGAATAATATATCACCAGAGAAACAAGATAATAGGCCTTACAACTGCTGCTGAGATATGGGCACTAGCAGCGATAGGCCTATCAGTCGGTTATGGATATTATTTTGCGGCGTTTGCAACAGCAATTCTGATACTGATTGTATTATTTCCGCTGCGCATTCTTGAGCAGAAAACTTTGCGCAGGGGGCGGGTTGATTAAAGACGAATTATAATTTTATTTTTAGATATATAAGGAATAGATTATATTGGAAATATTTTTCATTTATTTCACAGCCTTTGAATTCTTCCAGACAAGTTCAAACATCGGTTCGATTACGCCTGCTGTAGCATGGTCGCTCTGAGACCAAAAAGCCACGTCCTGCGTTGGGTGCACCTTTGCATCATCTGTAAGGCCCATCATGAATTCGTTTCCATCGATGAGGCATACCCTGCCAGCCATGCTCTCCACATGCTCGACATCCTCGATATTCCTTACCTGTGCGTACTTTCCTAGCTCGCGGGCCACGTCCACTGTCTGCTTGTTTATTGGCGCAGCAATCTGTATCTTCACTCCGCTTTCAGAGGCTTTCTTCAGCAATGCGCCATGGTGCTCTGCAAGCTCGCCGAGGCCTGTTGCGGTTGTAATTAGCTTCACAGATTTCTTCGCCTTCTTGAGCATGGCGTCTATCTGCTGCTGCATTGCATAGCGGCCCTTCAATGCGCCTGTGATGTCTTCAGGCCTTACTGTCTTTATGCTGTCTTTATGCACGCGCTCCAGTTCCTTTATTATGTCGCTTTTCACGAGTCGGTCTATCTTGTTCGAAAGCTCTGTTGCATCTTCTACAATCTTCCTTTTTGCGCGGTCCATGGCTTCGCGGGGCGTGACAGCGATATATTTTAATGGTTTTCCAGGTTGAATGACAACAAAACCGCGGGAAGAAAGAGATTCAAGGACATCATAACAGCGAGAACGAGGGACATTGGAGATATCAGATAACTCTCCAGCTGTCGAAGCGCCTCGCGACAGGAGCGCGACCCACAAATTTCTTTCGTACTTATTAAGACCAATAGTTCTTAAAGCATCAAGTGTTCTGGCGCTTGCTACCATTCAACCAACCCATAAAAATATTCCCATTAGGCAATCGATGATTTTAATTACTTTTGAGGTAGAACCTTTATAAATATATCCCCTGTTCCGTAGTGAAAAGGTTTATAAGGATTTGCGTTGCGCCTGTGCATTCATGGTAATTAGAATGGAATGAAGTACAGATGTGATTACTTTTCTATGTGGCTATTACGAAGTTTGTAAAGGTGTCATACATTACATCCATCCGCCCTTGCTCTTCTCTTTCTCTTTTTTGTATTTTTTGTCCAATTCATCAACGACTTTCTTCACGTTCTCTATCTTTTTCTTGTTGTCGCCGATGCCTGATGAGTTGCCAACACCGATAATAATAACTTTCTTACCTTTCTTTGCACGCTTTCCATGCCATAGCCATTTACATCGGAACAATTTCCTTGCCCGCAGGATTGAAAAAAGGCCTCCTTCTTAATTTCATGCCCAAGGGTTTCAAGGCCTTTTCAGCTGCCTTGTAATCAGAGGTTCTTAGAACATAAGATGGCATTCCCACTAAGGAAATGTACTCTTCAAGTGTGTTTGACAAGCCATCCCCGTCTTGCATAGTGGCAACAATCCCTAAGGGAGTCAGGCCACCAGGGCCATAAGGAGAAAGAACTGCGCCCAAGACAAAACATTTTACGTCATATTTTTCATGTAGTAAATCTCCTACACTTCTACAGCTTTGAAATCTGGATTCATAGTCTTCACAATCTTGCGTTTTATAGAATATTCTTACAACACTCATTACATCCATCCGCCCTTGCTCTTCTCTTTCTCTTTTTTGTATTTTTTGTCCAATTCATCGACGACTTTCTTCACTTTTTCCACTTCTTTCTTGTTGTTGCCGATGCCCGATGAGTTGCCTACGCCGATGATAATGACTTTCCCGCCTTTCTTTGCACGCTTTACCGCCTTCTCGACAAGGGTGCGGGCTTTAGGCAATGAGTTGTAAACCTCCTTCTTCATGGGCATTATGGCCTCTGTCATACCGACTTTGACAACAATGCTGTCAATGGGCATTTTCTTTGGCAACAGAACATTCTCTATTAGCTCGCGCTGGCCGATGCCGCCCATTGCAAAACCAACGCCTTCAGCTACAGCGCCGCTCTTCTCGCCTTCCAGCTTCTGCGCCGCATCGATTGTGATTACGCGCGCTATCTTGTTCTTTGCCATTATCGCATTCATCGCCTCATCTATCCTGCCTAAATGCGGACTAGGTCCAGTGGCTTTCAGCACAAAGCATTTTCTTCCTTCAATACTTGCTTCGCCCATCACAATATCCTTTGCTATCTGCTTTTCTTTGTCGATGTACGAGGCAGCAACTAGCGGCCCTATCGAGTCGCCGATCGGCCAGCCATTTGCAAATGCCTCTGTGCCGCGATACTCCCCTTCAGCTATCTTTTCAATTATCGGCATCTGCATCTGCAAAATCATCGCAATCTGCAGGTTCTTGAATTTCTTTGCCAACTCCACGAAATGGCGGACCATTTTTGAAAGCTGCTTCAAGCCGATCGCTGCACGCAGTGCATAATTGATCTCCTGCTTCTCCTGCTTCGATTTGTCCGGCGCAATTTCATCAACAAACTCGTCGAAGCGGTCTTCCATGCCCCTTATTGTCTGGTCTATCTTGTACACAAGGCCGTAGGGATCTATATTGGAAGGCTCGACGACAAAGAACTCGGTGAACTGATCAACACTTTTCTTGATATCTTTTATGCTGCCGCCTATCTTCTTCGAAGTCATGCGGTTTGCTGATTCGCTCATGTCTTCCATCTTGCGTGCTGACTGTTCTATCTTGTATATAAGCTGCGAAAGCATAAGCCGCGGATACAGAAACAGGAATATGAAGAACATGAAGAACCATACAATCATGCCTACTGCGTCAGTCTGCAATAAAGTAACGCTCATAGAACCACAATCTCAAATAGAAGGAAAAGTTTATAAAGCAAATATATTAAATCAGGCGTTTATCACTCAAACAGCCACAGCAATATCGCCTTTTCTGCGTGCATGCGGTTCTCAGCTTGGTCGATGACCACGCTTGCAGGGCTGTCCATAACGTCGTCAGTTACTTCGTGCCCGCGTTTTGCAGGCAGGCAGTGCATAAACAAGCCGCCAGAATGCTTCATAAGTGTTGAATTTACTTGGAAAGCTCTTAATTTTTTCACCCTGAATGGCTCGCGCGCCTTCGGTACGCGGTAGCTCATCCAGCTGTCTGTGTAAACAAAATCGCTGCCTTTAACCGCCTTTTTTGCATCGTTGAATACCTCTACTTTGGCTCTGCTTATGTGCCTGCATTCCTTGAGTACTGCTTTATCCGGCTCGAATTCCCTGCCCCCAGGGCTCGCAACTGCTACGTCTATACCCAGTTTCGCTGTCGCATATAATAGCGAATTTGTCACGTTGTTGTTGCAGTCACCGACATAAGCCACCTTTTTTATCTTCTTTCTTTTTTCGTACATCGTCACCAGGTCACCGATTATCTGGCACGGGTGCTCGCGGTTTGTCATGCCATTTATCACAGGCACCTCTGAATACTTTGCCAATTCATTTAGGTCTTGATGCGAAAAGAGCCGCGCCATAACGACGTCGACATAGCGGGATTCAACGCGGGAAAAATCCTTCATACTCTCTTTCTTGCCGAGCGTGCTTTCGCCGGTTGTATAAAATATTGCATGACCGCCCATCTGAAACATTGCAATCTCAAACGAAAGCCGCGTGCGCAGCGACGGTGCCTCAAATACCATGAGCAGCGTCTTGCCATTCATTTTATTTGCATACTTCTTCGGACTCTTCTTTATTTTAGCAGCTTCTTTTACAAGATAAAGCAGCTCGCCCTTGCTAAGGTCTTTTATTGCCAGCAGATGCTTCATAAAACCACCTTTTTACTTCCGTTTCATTGAGAAAGCTTTGCTTTCTCATGTGTCGAAGAACTTTGTTCTTCAACATGATTAAACTTTTCTGAAAAGTTTACTAGGCCATATTATCATTTCAGTAATCGCCTCTCGAATGAAACTAAAATCTTGTCGAATTTGTTTGACATATCGTCAAACTCATAATTCACCTCAATTATAGGCTTGTTGATTCTTATGAGCTTTGCAAGATTTATCGGCGTTGCTTCAATGACGGCATCGGCTTTGGCACGGTTTATCGTCTGCTCTAATTCTCTTATTTGCTTTCTGTCGTAACCCATGGCTGGCAGTATTTTCTTTAGATGACCGTATTTTTTGTACACATCCTTTATCGAGCCAACCGCATGCTTCTCGGCATCGACGATAATTGCGCCATGATCTTTTGCCGCGATCGTGCCTGCCCCGAATGTCATGCCCCCATGTGTTAGCGTTGGCCCGTCTTCGATGACAATAACGCGCTTGCCTTTTATCATACTAGGCTTATCAATAACCAGCCTGAGCTTTGCTTTGACGATTTTTGCTTTCGGATTGTATTTCTTTATATTCTCCATTATGATTTTCATGTCTTCTTTTCTTGCTGAATCAGCCTTGCTTATAACCAGAACATCTGCTATCCGGAAATTTGTCTCGCCCGGATGATAGAGCATTTCATGGCCCGGCCGTCTTGCATCAGCGAGCACTATGTACAGATCCGGTTTAATGAAAGAGAAATCATTATTGCCGCCATCCCATATTATTATATCTGCATCTTTCTCTGCCATTCTCAATATCCTTTCGTAATCCACGCCTGCGTAAACGATGATGCCGTTCTGTATATGCGGCTCGTATTCCTCCCGTTCTTCGATAGTGCATTTCTTCAGGTCATCATAAGTGGCAAATCTCTGCACTGCCTGCTCTAGCAGGTCGCCGTAAGGCATCGGGTGGCGGATGACGACAACACGGTAACCTTTTTTCTTGAAGAACAATGAAACATAGCGCGTTGTCGGGCTTTTGCCGGCGCCCGTGCGTACAGCGCATATTGCTATCACCGGTTTCTTCGATTCGAGCATGGTATGCTTCGGTCCAAGCAATTCGAAATTAGCGCCGTTGGCCAGAGCTATAGAAGCCTTGTGCATAACTTTCTCATGCGATATATCAGAATATGAGAAAACGACCTTGTCTACTGTGTATTTTTTAACCAATTCAATTAATCTGCTTTCAGAATAAATAGGGATTCCTTTTGGATAAAGCTTTCCCACAAGCTGCTTGGGATACCGCCTTTCAGTGATGCCCGGTATCTGCGCAGCCGTGAAGCACACGACATTGTAGTGTGGGTTACCGCGAAAGTAGGTGTTGAAGTTGTGGAAATCGCGGCCCGCTGCTCCCATGATTATGACGTTTATTTTTTTCATATTCATCTAATTGTTTCGAGCCATATAAGAAATTTCTTCGTATTGATCCCCTTCAGACTTTTCTCTATCATGTCGGCCTTCGAGAAGTTCTGCACCTTTGTATAGATGTTGGGAACGGCTATACAGAACATGCCAGCCGCTTTCGCGGCACTAACGCCAACAGACGTGTCCTCAAACGCCACGCAGAACTTAGGCTTCATTCCAAGCTTCTTTGCCGCAAGCAGATATACATCAGGGTGTGGCTTCAGCTTCTTCACTTCATCTCCTGTTGCGACCGCATCCAGAAGCTTCAGTACGCCTATCTTCCTCAGGACAGGAGACACGTCCTCTATCCTTGACGATGAGGCAGCAGCTACAGGCATGAATTTCCTGAATCTTTTTACCACGTCCTTTGCACCTGGCATTGGCTCTACATTTCTTATGAGATTGAAGTATATTTCCTTTTTCCCTTTCAGAAGGCTGTCTTCATGCAGCCTGAATTTCTTAGCAAAGTAGGCCGCGGTTGCCGAGGTTCCTATACCCGCGAACCGCTTCATGAACTCTTTCTTCTCAAATCTAATGCCATACATTTTCAATGTCTCCTTCCATGCAAGATAATGCAACGGCTCTGTATCGACCAGCAATCCGTCTACATCAAATATTGCAGCTTTTATCATTTTACATCACTACAGTTCCAGATTTGCCGTGCAGCGCTTCGCGCAGCGACGAGAAATTAGTAATGATTGCCTTGCCGCCAGTTTCGGCGAATTCTATTACCGCTTCTATCTTTGGACCCATGCTGCCTTCTGGGAAATGGCCTTCTTTCAATAATTTTCTCGCCTCTTTTATTGATAATTTGCGTAGAGCCGATTGATTCTTCTTTCCGTAATTCAGATACACACAAGGAACATCTGTCAATATAATCAACATATCTGCATTTATGCTCTTTGCCAGGCAAGCTGATGCTAAATCTTTGTCGACAACCGCATCGATGCCATGCAGCCCGTGCTTCTTGAAGACAGGGATGCCCCCACCACCTGCGGCAATAGTTATGATGCCCATTGATGCAAGCTTCTTGATTATAGGCGCCTCGACTATGCTCAGTGGCTTTGGCGAAGCGACAACGCGGCGGTAACTGCCATTTATTTTTTTCATTGCATAACATTTTTTCTTTAGCAATTCAGATTCTTTCTTACTATAGTACGGGCCGATAGGTTTTGTCGGATTTTTGAAAGCAATGTCATTTTTATTTATAATAACTTGCGTCAGTATGCTTGCAACCGGTTTCTTCAACTCATTATACAACGCCTGCTCAAGCAGATAGCCGATCTCGCCCTCGCTTTCAGCAACAGCGACATGCAGCGGCACTGGATAGGCCTTGCCCAGCGCTGATTCTACCTGGATCATGATGTTGCCGACCTGCGGACCATTGCCATGCGTGATTACGATTCTATGATTTTTTGCAATATTCTTAATGCTCTTTGCAGCAAGCTCGACGTTCTTCTCCTGCGCATCATAGCTGAGCGGCTCTCCTCTTTTCAGCAGGGCGTTGCCGCCTAGCGCGATTACAACAAGCATAAAGATATA
>CAZZNM010000041.1:2206-7332 GCA_964655805.1 uncultured archaeon | reverse complement strand
CCGCGCCTTCATGCATAATTATTCGTATTATACTATCAAGAACATGCCGTGCTTAAATGTGCTTTTATTATCTCCTGATTTATGAAGCCGACATTCATCAGGGAAGACGGTGAAATCTTCTTCAGGGATAGGCATGGCGCGAAATGGAACGCTGAATGTATTGATGAGCTTTTCATGATGGCCCAGTTGTTTAAGAAAGCCGCACATCTGGCAAGCTATTATGCGTCAGAAAGAGTGGACGGAAAAGACTATTATTATGAACAGTAAAAAGCGCACTTAGTCACAAACCTCGCATAGAATCTTACGGGGCTTTATTAGAGTTATTGTATTATAGATAAGTGATTCGATGCCAAACGGCATGTTCCAAAAATGCGTAAAGTGCGGTGCACCAAGGCCGATGAGCGAGCTCAATGCACAGGGAATTTGCATAGCGCACAGGACTCCGTTAAGAACAAAGGCCTGGGACGAAAATGAGAAAAGAATAATCGAAAAGGAAGAACGGAAAAAGGAAAGAGAAAAGGAATTCAAGTGTGAAAGCTGCGGCAATCCGATCTCCCTGAAGGAACATAAGATGAGAGGCCTCTGCAGGAGATGCCTCTACAAGGCGTTTCAGTAGGCGGACCACAGAACGCATTTATCGTTTTGCTGATTAGTATACGGTGTGGGGTGTATGTAGATGGGACATCTGTTCTTAGATATAGAAACTTACGTTGCCGAGGACATGGAAGAAACAGGCACGAATCCGTATCTACCGAAATCGAAGATTATAGTCATATCATATAGCTATTACAATTCTTTCAGACCGCCATCAAAGAGCGAGATAAAGTCACCAACATTCTTGAAGGAATGGGAATTAGGCGAAAAGAAAATGCTGCTGGAGTTTCTTTCGCTCTTGCGCAATCTAAAGCAATCAGACAAACATCTGAAAATTCATGGGTTTAACGTATTGAAATTCGATCTCCCCTATATTTTTGGCAGAATGAAAGTCACTAGCATCGCAGGCGACGGAGAATTGCATGACCTGTTATTTAGACCATTCAGTACAGACATGATGCAGCTAACGCCTGTTATATCGAGACACATAAAGGACAAAGAGCAGATATGGGGACTTAATCAAAAGGACGCTAATAGATTCTTTGACATACATGTGAAGGAAGGTACAGGAAAGGACTGCAGCCGCTTTTATGATATCGGGGATTATGGTAGAATTATGGAATATTGTATCCAAGAATTTACATTTGAACAACTTATGGACGCGTTCTATCTGCACATTCTAAATGTACAAGACAAATTATCCTAATCACAAACCCCATATCCGCATTCTGGGTTCATGCATTCGTATCTATTCGCGCAGTTTTCTTTGCAGTGCGACAAGCTTCTTTATAAGACTCTCGGCGAACTCCATGGCTTCCTTTGCGTCGTCTGCTGAACACGATTTGCCATAGTATTTCATGCCGTTGCGCTTGATGCGCATCCGGTCAAATCCTGATATTTCCCTCACTGAAAATTCATCGAACCTCTGGATAAACGCCACGGTCGCCTCGTGGGAGAATGATTTGTAACCCTGCAGGAAAAGCACGGCGTCTGCCGCCTCTCTTAGTGATTCATATGTATTTTCATAGACATATTTTGCATTCTCTCCCGTCAGCGGCGACGATTTTGCGTATTCCAGTCTTCGCACAGCATCATTTACAAGCGAATTGGACAGGTTTGCGTCAGGAGCCTGCTTCTTTACGTCCCCGCTCTCGACAAATGAGTCAAAGTCTTTCACAGGGCCCCCTCCATGACTATGCCGTTCGCAAGGTTGCTGTAAAACTCCTTGCTTATCTTCTTTCTGTCTATTTCGTGTATGCTTACATGCTTTCCCAGCTTCCTTTCAAATGCTTCCAGCTTCGGCTCCATATGGCTCCTGGTCAATATCGCTATATCTATGTCAGATTTTTCTATGTCGTCTCCCCGGGAGAAGGATCCAAAGAGTATTATCGCCTGCGGTTTCTCGTACAAATCGCTCAGGTAATCTATGATGCCCGAGTCGTAGGCGCGCTGGATATTGGCGATCCTTTTTGCCCTTATAAATTCAGTCGAACCAGACGCTTTTACTATTTTCATGTTGCCTTTCTTGTATGCGGCAACAAGACCGCGCTTTTTGAGGGCATCGACAGCCAGCAAAACAGTTGGTGCAGATATGCCGGTTTTTCTTGAGAGCTCCCTTATATGAAATTCTGTAGTAGGATGCGCAAAAAACATTTCTAATATCTTTAGGATGTTATTTTTTCCTAACATATGTTAGATTATTCTAACGATTGTTATTTAAAACTAACGTTAATCACAAATCCCGTACCCGCACTCAGGGTTCATGCACTCGTGGCATCCGGCCTCGCTCTTTAATGTATGATTGCCGCACGCAGGACATTGCGCTAACGCGATGCCAGACGATTCAAATTCGCTTGACATGTGAATTCACTGTTTTTATTTTATTTATTAATTATTAAAGCCTAATTTATTTCTATCTAATATATTCTATAGTTTTCTTTCCCCAGAATATTTCTTTTGGTACAGCTTTCTTCCTAAGAAAGATGTCCTACCAGTCCTTTGCAACGACCTTGATGGCCTCTTCTTCTTCGCTCTCGACACGCAGCATGCCGGATTTTATCGCGTGATACACAGTTGTCAGCGCGCCGTTCGGCATTGTCAGGAAATCATCGCCGTGCATCATTGTCGTGCTGCCATTTATCTGGACCTCGAAAAGCCTGTCCTTGTATTGCTGGAACTCGTTGCGTTCCTCTGCTGCAGCAAGTATCGGATATCTCGAGCCCGCGCGGTAGATCGTTATGCCCTTGAGCCTGTGCCTCCATGCATCCAGATAGATGCTGCTTATCGTCTCTGGGTCTATATCCTCTGGCAAATTTACAGTCGATGATATGCTGTGGTCAATATATTTCTGCCATATGCCCTGTATGCGCACGCGCTGGCTAGGCTCGATGTAGTGCGCTGTCCTGAAGAAGTGCGTAGGCAATATCTTGCGCAATTCGTCTTCACTGCTCTCCTGCGCGCGCTCCATAAGGCCATACTTGTCTATGTACGCTGCAACTGTCGAGTGGAAGATTTTGAATATCTGGTTTCCGAAGCTCTCGCTTCTCCTTGTGTAATACAAAGCGAAGATCGGCTCCACGCCGCCCGATACGCCGATAAAGTTTTTGTCGCCCCGATAGCTCAGAACCACGCTGCTTATCGTCCCAGTCGGTGCTATCGATAGTATTGCTATGTTTCTCAGACCTTTTTTCCTGATTATCTCCTTTGTCTCAATATCCAAAGTCTCCTTAAAAAAAGGACATCTGCTGTACGACTCATACTCGAATATAGGCGAAGGCCCTTTTTCCTCTGCGAGCTCTGCTGAAGCGCTGTAAGCGGCGTTGGCTATCGCGCTTCCGATTTTTTCGCACAATTCTATTGCTGAGTCGCTGTCATATTCCATTCCCAGCTGATTGAGCATGTCCGCGATGCCCATGACGCCGAGGCCAAGACGCCTCGTCTCTGCTGCAGCGCGCCTCTGTTTCTCCAGCGGATTCAATAGCTCGTTCCAGATGACTACTGCATCCAGAAAACGCGTGAGCGTTGCTGTCGCTTCTTTCAGCGATGCCCAATTGATTTCTGCTCTATCTGCATAGCCATCGATAACAAAGCGCGAAAGATTTATCGAGCCGAGGTTGCACGCGCCGCCATCTTCTAGAGGTACTTCGCCACAGTTATGTACAACAATACCATTGGCGATGAAGGAGTGCGTTAAAGGTTCTTGTATATCATAAACTTCTTCGATACCATTGTATACAACGCTTTCCACAACATCCAGAATCACGTCTGACTCGCTGTTGACAAATACCTCATGTCTTTCTGTAAGCATTCCTGCCTCGACCCATCCATAATTTGTCATTATCTTGTGGTCAGGTGTGCAAATTAGTTCAAACCCTTTTTTAGTTTTTATTCTTACTGTATCTTTTTCGCCAGTTTTCAAGGCTGCTGAAATTGGCAGGAACAGTTTACCGCGTAGCATAAGCCCACTGCTCTGAAGCATTCTAGAATCAACTGCTACCTTTAGCCCATCGCTGTATTTTTCCGAAATTTCTTTGATTGTCATGATCCCCATATTAGTTTCTATTTTTGAATCTCCGGCAACACAAGGATTAGTGCTCGCAATCGGTCTGCCAACATAATTGCTCGGCGAATACTTGCTCATGGTGCTCCAGAAGATCAGCCCTGGCTCTGCTGTGCGGTAGTTGCCCTCGACGAACGAGTTCCATAGTTCGCGGGCCTTTATCAACCGCTTGATTTCGCCGGTCTCGCGGCAGTTGAAATATAGCATAAAGTCGCCAGAGAATTTCACAGCAAGATCAAAGTCATCGGTGAAAGGAATTACAAAATCACCGAACATATCGCGCGCATTTATGTCGTTAAGGTCTTCCTGCGTGACCGGCGACAGATCCCTGCTTGCAAGATAGTCATTCAATTCTTCTATGCTGTTGAAAGTGCCTTCCAGTTCATAGCGCTCGATTGGCTTTGAAGGAATTGCATATGAATAGTGCATCTTGCCTGCTTGAACGACGCCCAAGCCGGACACTTCCTTGTCTTTCTTGTAGACAACTATCTTCGCCGGTCCATAAGTTGTCTGCTCATCCACGGCACGCATGAACTCGTCGCTTACTTTCAGCGAGATGTTCGCGAAGCGCACCTGCGTGTTCTCGCGCACTTGGCGCATGATTTCGCGCAGCTGGTGCTCAGTGAACATGCCAGACCATTTGCACTGCTCAACTATCTGCTGCGTCACCCAGTTAGGTATTTTCTTTACGTTCACAAAAAGCGGCGCATCCGGATGCTTCACGTCAATTGTGAGCATCAGCGCGCCTCTGCGAGCAGACTGGCCTATCAAGCCAGTTGTGAGCGAGTATATCTCCATGAATGACACGCTGCCAGTGGAATTGTCTGCGGCGTTGTGCACCACGCTGTCCCGCGGGCGAAGCACAGAGATATCAACGCCAATACCGCCGCCATAAGAATAAGTCCGCGCGCACTCGTATGCAGCTTTGTATATTGACTCTATGTTGTCTTCGTCGATTACTGAGACGAAACAG
>CAZZNM010000041.1:0-2196 GCA_964655805.1 uncultured archaeon | reverse complement strand
CTGCCCATTCTGCCTGCTTTTCGCTTGTAGGCTCGACAGCTGCCATGAATGCAGCCATGCGGCAGAAAACATCTTCAGGCCGCTTCTCGATGCGGTTGTTGTTCAAATCCTTCAGGTAATATTTCTTGTAATAAATGTTTGTTGCGAGCTCTGAGCCGCCAAGATAATCCTCGCTCACAGGCAGCTTGCCTGATTTTATTTGTTCTTTTAAAAATAATAATAAATTCTTATACGCTTCTATTCTGTCGTATCCAATCAAAGATGCAAGTTTGCTCTTGTGCGCGAACATGTCTGCAAGAGCTATCTTCTCTTCGTCCATTGTTTGTGCAGCTTCTGCCGCCGCCAGGCGCATCTCAGCACGCTTCTGGCGGTAAATTATATATGCCTTCGCTGTCTTTGCATGACCCTCTTCGATAAGTATTTTTTCTACTGTATCTTGTATCTGCTCTACATCTGGCAGCGGGTCGCCACTCTTCTCTAGCGCTCTGACTACTTTGTCAGAAAGTTTCTCGGCCGTATGCCGGTCTTGTCCGCCTACAGCGTACGCTGCCCTGAATATGGCTTCTGTTATGCGCGTCTTGTCAAAGTCCAGAACCCTACTGTCTCTCTTCCTTATTTTTGTTATTCTCATGCTATACACCCCAGACGATGTCTATATCTGAATTAAATTCATTTTTACCTTTATTTTCTATAGAAGTTACAAGTATTCTTTTTCCAATTAAAAATAAATATCTTCCATCCATTCTCCACACCCCTAACGCTTTATTGCCTTGATTTCTTTTTCAAATGCAACTATGTCATCAAAGCTTCTGTAAACAGAAGTGAATCTGATATAAGCGACTTTGTCCAGCCTGAGCAGCTTTTTCATCACAAGCTCACCTATTTTTTTTGTTGTCATCTCTGGCCCCATAGAAACAAGCCGCGCTTCGATGTCATCTACCGCTTTTTCTATCGCTTGTTCGTCGACTGGGCGATTTTTGCACGCCTTTATCATGCCAGAGAGCAATTTCTCCCGCGAGAATGATTCCTTGCTGCCGTCTTTTTTGACAACAATCAAGTTTATTTCTGCCTTCTCGTACGTTGTGAAGCGCTTTCTACACTTCAGGCACTCGCGCCTGCGGCGTGTATATTCTTCGTTGTCCCGCTTATCAAGCACCTTTGTTTCATCATGCTCGCAATATAAACAGCGCATTTCATCGCCTAGTTCACTAAACGGTAGTACAACATATTGTAGTTTAATTCCCAGAAGCCACAATATCTTGTATGCAAGCCAATAATTGAAAATCTACATATATATGTATTTATACACTAGAAAATATATGTAATTGATTCGTAATTTAGATGCATAGCACCATTCGATAGTTGTGACATGAACTTAACTACGTTAAAAGTAAATTAAATTTCTTTATTCACATCTTCCACATCTGATAGTCCTATTTTTCTGACCTACTCTACAACAACCGTGCCAGTAAGCGACGGATTCAGGTGGTCATGGTAGTTCCAGCTGCCCTTTTCATTGAACGTGAATGTCCATTCCGCGTTGAACGCAAGGCCCTCGCATGCATCGAATTTGCTTCCTATACAGCCACCGCTTTCCGGGTACACTGCATGCGTCGGGTGCACCGCCGAAGCAGGCCAGTGCGTGCGCGAAGAATCTTTGTTTACGAATGCAACTTTTTCACCCACCTTGACTTTTGCAGTCAGCGGCGAAAAGCCAGTTGATGTTATTTCCACCACCGTCTTTGTCATTGCAGCGACAGTGGTTGTTGTCGCAGATACGCCGCTGGATTTGAAGGACGGTGTAACAACCTTACCATCCGCAGTAGCAGGCACGTCATCGCCCGGGAATTCATAAGTACCAATAATGCCTTTGTCAACATGAAGCATTGCATAGAGCGTTGATGTTGCTTTTGTTGCATCTATGCTGACCGCAACATTTTTATTCTCGCCATCGCTTACAGCTGCATGGCCTATGCCAGCGCCAGGCGCGCCATTGCTGTCAGCATGTATAGTCATCCAGCCAGGACCGACGCTCACGACGTTAGCAATAGTCACCTTGCTGTTCACAATCGGCTGGTCGTTCACAGTCACGCTTGGCTTTAGCTGCACAGTTGTCGTCGTAGCAGCAATCGTGGTTGTCGTAGTTCCGCCATACTGAGTGCACGCACTAAAGAGCACTAGAAGCAAAAGCATTAT
>CAZZNM010000040.1:0-7334 GCA_964655805.1 uncultured archaeon | reverse complement strand
ATACTTGTCGGCATCGTCACTGCCATGATAGTCTCCGCATGGGTCGTTAACATTTCATCAGAACGCACGAGCACTGTCGTTAACCGCACACAATCACAATTGGCATGCCAATACGCGTCCATGTACGTTAGCAACGTGACATTCGACTGCAACAGCAATTGTTTCACAGGCGTGCCATACAGGATTAATGCGACCATTGAGAACAGCGGCAACACCCGGCTTGACGTCTACAACCTTTTCATCTCGCTTACAGACGGCAGTTCTTACAGGATAGACAGCAACGGTACTGTAATAAGCACAGGCAGCGTGCTGACAAAGAACTTCAATGACATATTGATAAGGTCTCCGCAAAGAATACCAAGCGAAACAATGGACACAAGAAGGGCTTATGGCAACGACAGCAACACGACAGGCTTGTGGCATTTTGACGAGGGCTCGGGCAGCTCTACTGCTGACAGCGCAAAAAATAATACAGGAACGCTTTACAACGGCACAACCGTATGCGCAGGCTTAGGCACATGCCCTCTGTGGAATGGCAGCGGCAGATTTAGCAGGACGCTTACATTTGATGGCATCAATGACCTTGTTAATCTTACAAACTTGACCAGTGTGAACGTTACAGGCAATCTTACGCTAGAGGTATGGATAAACATGAGGGACGTTACAAAAAGCAACCAGCGCATACTGACAAAAGGCGACAATGCTAATAACATACAATGGGATTTGCGGTTTGATGGCACTACAGGAAACATACTGTTTGGTCTGAAAAATTCTACGCGTGTGACAAATCTCTCTAGTGCTACTGCTTTGTCAAACAGCGCATGGTATCACATTGCTGCCACGTACGATGGCGTCAACATGAAGATATATATAAACGGCAGACAAGATGCCGCGACAGCACAGACAGGCCCTATAATCGGCCTTTCGCTTCCAATTCTAGTGGGCTCTCATTCAGGCGCATCGCCTGAGTTTCTGAATGGCACGGTTGATGAAGTGCGCATAAGCAATATCTCGCGCACGTTCAACACAACGCTCACTTATGACATCGTGCACCCTAGTATAAGCGCCGTGCGTGTGTACAATGAGAGCGGCGTGCAGATAGACGCGCAAACTGGATTGAGCGGCGGCACGTATAGCCGGAATATAACAAATATTACAACTGCTACAGATTACCGCGTCGAGGTCACGGACAGCACCGGCGCGGTGCTGGAAAAATGGTATCCGGCGCGCAGCGGATGCCGCGCGCGCAGCACACTTGATAAAATAACATTCACTACTGCAAACTGCCCTGAGCTGACGGATACATATTACGGTACTGACGTGTTCTTTGTTACGTGTGCGCCGTAGCTTTTTTTAAGTCTAATCTTCTGGATTGAATATCTTCAGTCCTTCTTTTTTAGCAGCGGCATTCAGGTTCCTATCCGAAGAAACAAACTCTTCTACTTTGTCTCTATTTATCAAAGCTGTGTACAAATGAAGTGCATCATTTACTGCAAGATGATAATTTATAACGTAATCGACTGCTGATGTCATGGTTATTGAGTTTATATCTTCCAGAACAATGGCATTCTTCTCTGTAAGCTCTTTTATATCATTCACAAATGTGCTAACGATTTCTGCAGCCTGCTCTTTTGTTAGAATCTTCAACCTGACCCACTTATCAAATACCGATGCAACTTCACCTACCAGTAGAACAGAGGAAATCAATATTTCTTTACCTTTTTTCGCATTCTCAATCATAACTTTTACTTTATCTGCTCCTTTCTCCACGCTTTCATCCGAATAATATTTAACAAAAGCTGAAGAATCAATGTATTTCATTATGCTTCGTCCCTTAATTCCCTTACAGTTTGCGACAGGGTTTTACCCGATTTTTTACTAGCTTTAGTCAAAATCTTTCTTACATTCTCTATGTTACTTCCTTTTACACTGTACTTTAATGCAAGTTGTCTTATTGCATCTCTTACGACTTCGGATTGTGATTTGTACAGCCCACTTTTAAGAAGGTCTCGTGTAAGTTGCTTTATTTCCTTTGTCACCTCTGCTGTTAAAGTTACCATTTCTCTTCACCTAACAGTACACTGTTAGTACGTATATTTAAAGTTTTGGCATAGTACGCTACACAAAGAAGATGAAGGTACTGTAGCCGATCACTGTGAGCACAAGCGAGTGCTTCGCGCCGGCAAAGAACGTGCCTTCGGCCATCTTTCCCACCGAGATGCCTGCAAATATGCCCTGTATGACAACAAGGTTCTGGAAAAGCTCTGGCAGTGCTGTTTGCAGCTCTCCTGTGCCTTCCTCGAATGCGAACGCCGGAATGAGGAAGGACGAAATGCCGATCATGACGCCAAGAAAGACAAAATAGATTATATAGCCGTTTATCATCTGAGCGTAAATACTGGACGAGCGCTCCCTTTTTATTTTCTCCAGCTCTTGGGTGGTTTCTGCCACTGCGTTAAGCACTGTCTGTATGGTGCCGCCGCTCTTGTGCGCCTCGTTTATCGTCTGGACAGTGCGCTTTAGATTAGCACTGCCTATCTTGTTCGCAAAATCTTCAAGCACCTTTGAAAGGGATATGCCCCATGTTATTTTTGCCGCCATTTCCCTTGCATAAGGCGTGAAATCTCCGTAGTCATTTTTCGCAGCAGAGCGGATGGCTTGCGTCACTGTCATGCCTGTGTTCACGGCATCAGTTATATCGCGCAAAAAGCGCGGGAACATGGCCTCTATCCTTTTGATCTTGCTGAATTTGCTGTACCTGTAAAGCAGCGGAATGCCCAGCGCAATTACTGCAATGACAAGATTCAGGGTGGTAAATATCTGCGGATAATCGATGAAGTACGTAACGTTTATCGACAAGATAATAAGGCCCGCTGCGACAGAAACTGCAGTTATGTTAGTAGTGGTGAGCTTTAGTTTCTCTTTCTTCTTTTCTTTTTCTTTTCTCTTGAATAACTTCACGTATATCATCTTTGTTTTTACACGGTCGGCTGGGTGTAATGGACGAACAACAGGAACATAATATTCAGCAGTGGTATTAACAGGTAAACACCCAGCCGCATGGCAAGCGGTATGCTCAGCCCGAATATCTGGCCGCCGATTAGCGCCATCACCGCCAGTATCGAAATGAAGAATAGCGGCGCGGCTATGAGCACAGCAGTGTAGAAGTCTGCATACGTTGACAAAGTCTGCAGATATTTATCCCTCTTCAGACGGTATTCGAACATTGCGTCCCTTGCAGAACTTTCAAGATATTTTTTCAGATCGCCGCCTGTTTCTACTGAAGCGACGATGCCGCCTAGGAACTGCTTGAAGGTAGGCGATGGCGTTCTGTCTGCAACGTTTTTTATCGCAGATATTATGTCCATGCCGAACACCTCTATGTTCCTTGTTATCCGCTCTGCCTCATGGGTGATCTCGCCATATTCAGGCACGGTTGTCATTATCTTGAATATGATGAACGGCGGCACGCCGCTTGCAGCTATGGCTGACATATGGTTTACTGCAAAAGGCATGTTCGCATCTATTCTATTTTTCTTTGATGTGAGCATATGGTACGGGTATGAATGGTATACGGTAAGCACGATAAAGAACATTGTCACGCCAAGTATCAGTCCGCTTATCATCGCCAGTACAATAGGAAAACCGACCAATGCTATATAAAAGGTCGTTGCGCTGAATACCGTGATTAATGCGACGATCGAGACAAAAAGCATCCTTCCGACATAGAGCTCAAAAATAATATTAATATTCGACTTTATTATCTCTTCCTTTAGCGGGCTGACATAGCTGCGCAGGTGCTTTACGCCCCATTTGCCAAGATACCTCAGCGTTGACTTATAGGCGCCCATATATGTCTATATCGCGTGACCTGCTATAAAGTTTATTTCAGCACTTCATTCGGGGAAACAACAATGCCCTTGCTTGTTACTTTGTACGGATGTATCTTTCTTGAATGATCGCTGCTGCGAAGTTTCCAGACATTTATCCCGCGCCTGTATTCGCCGCTGGCAAACACATTATGCAGTACCATGACGCCATCTGTGACAAACTCTTCCACGCCGAAGCGCGAGAGCTTCTTTGAATCGAGCACTTCTGATATGAGCAGCGATGTGCAGTCACTTTTTCTCAGCATTGTGCTTATCTGCAGGATCATCCGCCTGAGCTCTCCTATATCCTTGACATAAATGCCCAATGCAGATATCGAATCTATAACAACCCTGCGGGCATTAATTTCCCTTATGTTGTTCTCTATGACCTCAAAGATGTCCTCGATCCTGAAGGGGTCGTACCGCAGCAGGCGGATTCTGTCCGTCTTAGCTAGGTCCCAGCCGAACTCGGATGCAATTGATGTTATCTGCGATAACGGCTCTTCAAAGCTGACAAAAATGCCCTTGTCTTTAGAGGAGCAAAGAAATTGCAGACCCATTATCGTTTTTCCCGTGCCACTGGGCCCTGAAAGCAGGATCAAATCGTTTTCTGGTATCCCGCCTTTTGTGATTGCGTCAAGCCCCGGTATGCCCGTCGCTATTCTTTTTATCATAAGAACATATTGTCTGGCGCTATTATAAAGTTTACAATCACGCTTTAAATACTTTAGGTAAGATATTCTTACTATGAAAAAGAGAATCCTAGACAAAATTGAACTGACAAGACTGAGTTCCAAGGGCCAGATAGTGGTACCAAAGAATATGAGAAAAGCAATAGGGGCCAAGCCCGGCAGCGTTTTTGCCATCTCATCTCCCAAAAGAGACATGCTTGTATTAAAGAAAGTGGAAAATCCTATGTTGAAAGAAGATCTGGAAATTCTAAAAGAAATAGAAAAGGCATGGAAAGAAACAAAAAAGTCTAGAAGCAAAGACGAATTTTTAAAGGAGCTTAGGAAATGGTAATCAAGAATGTCATCTACACAGAAAAGTTTGAAAGAAATGTAAAATCTATAAAAGACGGGGCAATGAAACAGCGTGTCAAAAATACTATAGAAAAAATAATTGAAAATCCGGAAATAGGAAAGCCCCTGAGGTTTGATTTAAAAGGTGAAAGAACAGTATACATAAAACCATACAGATTGATATATGCAGTGGAAAATGAAAATATAATCTTTCTAAGATTCATGCACAGGGATGATGTTTATAAATAATGATATTATCATTCAGAACCGCCAATGGCATCTTTTAGCTTTTCAGGGGTCCTGTAGTAAAGATTGATATACTTGACAACATCATTTATGGCAATAATATTATTCTCGACCATCCAGTTTATGAGCTTCTTCCTCTGAGATATATCTTTCATTATTTTGTCCATGGGTATGCCTTTTTCTTTTGATATCTTGTGCAAGACCCATGATTCTCCGCGGTATTCGAATGTATCCAGGGCCGGCAGCCATACGAATGATTTTAACGCCCTTGCGCGGCCGCTTTCGACATCGATGCTCTGCAGCTCGACAACCTCCTTAACACGGCGGGCTGACTTGCCTTTTTCGCGCGCATGGACCATGACAAGTATGATATCAAGCGATTCCAGCAGCCCTGCAGAAAGATTTATCGGGTGCGTCTGCAGACGCTTGATGACATCATCGATGCTTCCTGCGTGCATTGTTGCCATGCTCGGGTGGCCCGATGCCATTGCCTGGAACATAACGTAAGCTTCTTTGCCGCGGATTTCGCCGACTATGAGATAGTCCGGATTTTGACGGAAGCTTTCGCGCAGAAGCTCGAACATTGTAACCTCGCCAACGCCTGTGCCTGAGAAACCGACACGCGCAACCCCGGGTATCCAGTTCTCATGAGGCAACGACAGTTCGCGGGTGTCTTCTATGCTCACGACCTTGGCTTCTGGCGGGATGAACAGCGAAAGGCAGTTGAGCAGCGATGTCTTGCCTGTCGAGACACCGCCTGTTACCAGTATGTTCGAGCTGTTCTGGACAACGAACCATAGGTAGGCGAGCATCTCGGGCGAAGCTGTATTCATCTTGACCATGTCCACAGGCGTGAAAGGCGTCTCCCTGAACTTTCTGATCGAAAAGGTCGGCCCCCTTGTCGTTACATCGGCGGCAAGCGAGGCGTGCACTCTTGTGCCGTCTGGCAGGGTGCCGTCAAGCAAAGGCTCTGCATAGCTTATGTAGCGGTCGCAGCGCTCTGCAAGCTTTGTGACAAATTCCTTCAGCTTTTCTTCGTCGTGGTATATGATGTTTGTCCTTAGCGAGCCGTATTTCTGGTGGACAACATAGACAGGGATGTTTGTGCCGTCAGCGCCGATATCTTCTATGTAAGGATCGCGCAGAAATGGCTCTATCTCGTTTAAGCCAATGAAGTCGCGGAAAATATAATACATTATGCTCATGTAGCGCTGCTCATCTATCCTAAAGTCATATTCGTACAACAGCTTTCTCACGTGCTCCTCAAGAAAGTCCATCATAGTTGTCTGTTTTCTTATGTCCTCAAAGCTCACGTTGATTATCTGTATGAGCCCTTCCTTCAGCTTTTCCAGTATATGCTTGTCTTCCTCGCTAACTGCCGGCTCGACAATGCTGTAGACCATGGCGTTATCTATGCTGTCCCATTTTATGCTGGCGTATGCAAACGGCTTTATGAGCGGGTAAACCACGTGGTGGTCCTTGACTTCTTCGCGAGGCACTATTGTGGAAAGTTTTTCCTGCTCTATGGCGAACTTCGGATAAACAGACGGCTTTTCAGTCTTGAACTTTCTGTAAAGCATGCCGCGCAGCGATTTTTTCCCAGCTGGCTGCGGTTGCGACTGCACTTGCGACCGCGCCTGCATTGCTTTCAATTCCTGCTGCTGCATTTCCAGCACCCTCTGCATGCCGTTTCCGGCCTGTGGTTGCAGCGCCGCCGCTGATTGCGGCTGTAATTCTGGCTCTTGTAAAATCTCTGGCTCCTGAAATTTCAGCTGTGGTAACGGTTCTGGCTGTGTAAGCATTTCTGGCTGTGATGGCATTTCTGGCTGTGATGGCATTTTCAACTGTTCAGGTATCTTTGGCTGCTGCACTGGTGATTTTTTTTCTTTCCTTCCAAGTATACCAAACAATTTCTTCTCCCTGTGAACTTCTGGTTTCAAATCTTGGATTGCTATTTTCTGGATTTTTGGATGCAATTCTTGTTTTGGTAGTCGTTTTTCATGTTTTTTGAATAATCCAATGAATTTCTTTTCTGTTTTTTCGGGTTTTGATGTTTTCACTTCTTCTTTTACTTCTGGCTGGATGATAAGTTCTGGCTGCGGAAGCATTCTTGGCTGTGAAGGCAATTCTGGCTGCGGTGCTTTCTTATCTTCTTTTACTAATTGAGCTTTTTGTTCCTTCCGCAATACTGGCTGTG